>JBDTUV010000048.1:0-10618 GCA_040007575.1 Gemmatimonadales bacterium | reverse complement strand
GTGTCCGGACGAAGGCGGATCACCTTGGCGTAGCAGCCTCCTTCGAAGTTGAACACGCCACGATTGCTCCAACCATGCTCGTCGTCCCCGATGAGCTGCCGGGTCGAATCGGCTGAGAGCGTGGTCTTTCCCGTGCCGGAAAGCCCGAAGAAGATGGCGGCGTCGCCGCCGGCGCCCACGTTGGCCGAGCAGTGCATAGGCATCACGCCCTGACCCGGCAGGATGTAGTTGAGTGCCGTGAAGATCGATTTCTTCATCTCACCCGCGTACCGAGTGCCACCGATCAGCACCACCTTCTTGGCGAAGTTGATGACAATGAAGGTCCCGGTGCGGGTGCCGTGCCGCTCGGGGTCCGCCTGGAAGTCGGGAGCATGAAGCACGGTGAACCCTGGACGGAAATGGGCCAGCTCGGCCGGCATTGCCCGAATGAACATGTTGCGCACAAATAGAGCGTGCCACGCGTTCGGGGTAATGAACCTGACAGACAGGCGGTACGCCGGATCGGCGCCGGCAAAGAGGTCCTGAACGAAGACCTCGCGTGAATCGAGATGTGCCCGCACGTCTTCCTGAAGCCGTTCAAACGCCTCGGGATCGAGCCGCGCATTCTTCTCCCACCATATCCGATCCGCCGTCCCCGGTTCCTCGACCAGGAACTTGTCCTTTGCCGAGCGGCCGGTATGCGGGGCGGTGACCGCGGTAAATGCACCCCGGTCGGTCAGGACGCCTTCGCCCCTCCGTAGCGCATGCTCGATCAGCGCCGGCGGAGCCAGGTTGGCGTGGATTCGAATGGGGAAAAGGCCGTGTTCTACGAGGGTAAGGGTATCGCGGGGCGCTGCTGTGGTTTCGGCAGTCATGCCCTAAAGATCGGCAGCTTCAGCGCACGATGCAACCTCAGCGAGGGGCGACGGTGAGGGTCGGCTCGGTATGATAAGCCAGCTCGGCTGTAGCCCGGTCTCGGGGGCTGAGGGTAGTCACCACCGGATCGGAGTACATGAGGTCATCGACGTTGGGCGAGTGGGCAAAGATGCCCAGCGCATGTCCCAGCTCGTGGGTAGTAGTAAGTGCCATGCACTCGTCGACACCGGGGAGAGACGGGTCGAATCTGGGGTCGACGTAGACCCGGATCGGAGGCAGAATCACCTTGCCGGTGGCATCAAGCTCCACGTCGGTGGCCCCCTGGCATTCCGGCGCCATGAGACTCTCGAGCCGGGTGATCGAGAAGGAGCCAGGCGGCGCTATTCCACTGGTCACGATCACGTCGGCGACACTTGAATCGGAGACCATCACTCCCCTGAACTCGCCGTACAGGAACGCGGCCTCCCACTCGGCGATGCCGTGCCGCACGTGGGCCGGAAGATTCACGGCGTCCTCAGCCCAGATCCGGACCGGAAGTCTGGATTGCGGCCAGTGGAAACTCTGGATAGTCGTCCCCACTATCCGTCTCCACTCATAGGCATTGCTGCGGCTGGGGGCCGCTATGTCGGCGCAGGAGAGCAACGCCGGCCCTGAGGCCAGGCACACCAGAGCAAGCAGCCGATGGAGGCTCACCGGTGCCCCCGCGCCAATCCGATGCTGGCTGCGACGCGCTGAACACCCTGGCTCTGGCTGAAGCCCCGGGCACGCAGCTCTTCTGTCGTGAATCGGTGGAAGTCGTAACGCAAGGACGCAATCATGTCCCATTGGGCCATGATCGGCCGCTGGTAGTCTATCCCTGCTCCCGCCAAAAACCGGGTAGTTCTCCCCCGGAGAAAAATTCCCCTGTCCTCCGTGGGCCAGTATAGCAGGAGTCCGACTCCGGCCCGCCAGCGCAGGCCCTGGGCGACGGGACCGTCGAGTCCCAGCGTGACCGAACCGGTGCGCACTGTACCCAGGTCTACCGTCGGCGCACCGGCCTGCTTGCTCTGGTAGCCGGACGTGGCCACGGCCAGCTCGAGGCCCGCCCGATAGCGCGGCGCGATCGGAAGGGCGGCACCCAACACCAGGGTGGGCGCCAGCTTCTGGCGCACCTCGATCCCACCGATCACGTCATCGCGGAGCAGCGCCGTGGCCCAAGTCAGGCCGAGCCGGGCGTTGTAGTCCACCTGGGCCTGGAGCGCAGGCGGGCCTCCGGCGATGGTCAGGACCATGAACGGCAGAATGGCTCTCATGCCCGCAAGTATGAAGGGGGAAGGTGAGCCGGTCAACGCGGCACTGGTGTCGCGCGGGCGTACCGGCGCAGGCGGCGGAGCATCTTTCGATCGGCTGAGACACCGTCATCACCTTTTGGGGTCTCCAGGATCTTGGTCACGTGGGCCAGGAGCGGGTCGGTCATGATCCGGCGGAACGGCTGGGGGCCAAGGGAGCCCTCTCCGATCAGCTCATGCCGGTCGCGCCGGGATGCAAATTTTGTCTTGGAGTCGTTCAAATGGAGGCAAAGGAGCCTGTCCAGGCCCAGAATATCCTCCCACGCTCGCCACACGCCATCGTAGTCCCCGACCAGGTCGTAGCCGGCGGAATAGATATGGCAGGTGTCGGCGCAGAAGGCGATCCGCTCACGCACGTCTGCGGACACTGAGGCGCGCAGCATCGCGAGCTCCTCGAAGGTGCTTCCCAGCGCGGTCCCGCACCCGGCCGTCGTCTCGAGGAGAATCACGGGAGAGCCCGGCACCGCCCGCAGGCAGCGGGTGTAGGCGGCAGCATTGCGGGCGATGCCCGAAACCCGGTCATCGATATAGTTGCCCGGGTGCGACACCAGGTAGGGTATCCCGAAGGCCTCACATCTCCGGAGCTCGGCCACGAAAGCGGCCTCCGAGCGCGCACTTAAGGTAGGATCCGGAGAGGCGAGGTTGATAAGGTACGAATCATGCGCCACTATACTGGATACTTTGCAGCGTTCACACTCCTGCCGGAATGCGGCATACGACTGCAAAGAGATGCCCGGCTCGCGCCACTGGCTGGGCGTTTTGGTGAAAACCTGGATCGCGGTTGCACCGATCACCTTCCCTCTGACTGGCGCCGTTTCGACGCCACCCTGGACCGATACATGTGCTCCCAAGCGCTCTCGCGGATCAAACCGACGCATTTGCTCCTCTGTAGAACATGAGAGAGGAGGCAGTGGAGCCTCTCGCTCGCCCGAGGGTGCTTCTGTTGGGTGACCCAGCTGCCCGCCCGCCAGGGTTGGAACGCGCGCTTACCCGCGGCGGATTTCAGCTGGTGGAGCGCGAAGATCCGTCGATCGACCCGGACGCGGATGCCATCCTTATTACCGTAAGCGATATCGACCAGGGTCCTCTCGCCCACCTGCTGCCGGCTCCGGCCCCGGGGTCACCCGGCTTCCCGCCCCGGGTCGTGATCGTCGCAACAACCGATCGTGATGCGCCGGCCGCTGCCTTATCGCTGGGTGCGTCCGACGTCCTGGCCGCCCCTATCTACCTGCCCGAGCTCTGTGCCCGGCTGCACGCTCAAATCAAGGCCCGACCCAATCCAGCATCGGCGCCGCAGCAGGGGCAGCTTCTGGATTTCGGCCAGGCAAACGGACGCCAACCGTGTGAGCCCCTGGAAGATCTTTCTGACTCAGAGGCCGCTCAGGCGGCACTCGACCTGCGGATGCAGCAGGAGTTCGAGCGGGCAAGGCGCTACTCGCTCAGCTTCAGCCTCATTCTGCTGGGCGTGGATGAGCTGCGCGGCATCCGTGAGCGATTGGGATCGGAAGCCGCCGACAAGCTCAAAGCCGATGTCGCATGCGCGCTCCGGCGGGAGCTCCGGCTCCCTGACTTCGTGGTCACTTATGGAACCAACGAGTTCGCCATCGTACTCCCGGAAACCGGACAAGTCGGGGCTCGGCAGTCGGTCATCCGGGTTCGAGAGCGCCTGTCCGTGGTGCCTTCTGAGGCGGATCCCCGCCTCGAGCACCCCCGCTTCAGCGCCGGCATCGTCACCTATCCCCATCCGGCGGTGTCCCAGACCGAAGAGCTCTACGCGATGGCAGAGGCGGCGCTGATGCGGGGGAAAGCGCAGTCGGGGGAGCGCATCGGGGTGGCGCTCTAGAGGAGAAGCGGGTAGGCAGGTAGGCAGGTAAGTCTGTCCGGCGCCGAACTGTCGTCCCATGTACCTTCGTCAGGCTTACCCGCTTACCCGCTTACCCGCTTACCCGCTTACCCGCTTACCCGCTTACCCGCTTATCGCTTCCGAAGCCACGTCGTTGGATCCAGCGCGATCTGATTCTCTCCCCGAATCTCGAAGTGGAGGTGCGGTCCATAGTCCGAATTCTGTCCGCCAACCGTCCCGATGATGCCGCCCTTGCTGATCGATGCTCCGAGTTTGACGGCCGCGGACTCGAGGTGCGAGTAGACCGAATAGTAGCCGTTGCCGTGCTCGACCACGACCGTGAGACCGTAGGTCCCGAACTGTCCCACCAGCCGCGCCTTCCCCGCCTCCACAGCTTTGACCGGTGTCCCCACGGCGGCGGCGATGCCGACCCCATTCCACCGGATGATTCCACCGCTCGGGAGGGTATCCCGCCCGAACTTGTAGACGATTGCCCCCTCCACCGGCCAACTCAGTTTCCCGAGATCCGCGGTGGTGATCGAGCCCGGCGTGCTGACCGCGCCGCGGAGCGCGCCACGCGCGAGCTCTTCCCGGCGGGTGCGTTCCAGTGAGGCCAGCAGCCCGGTAAGTCGCGACTCGTCCTTCTGCAGCTCGGTGAGCCGGCGCTCGGTGCTGCGAGCCGAACGCTGCAAGGTCTGCAACCTTCTCGTCCCCTCCGACGCCAATGCGCTGTACTTGCTGAACTCGGCCTCACGCTCATCCCGGCGCCGGTCGAGCTCGCTCCGGACGTTCAGGATATTGTTCCGCTGGGTTACCACCCGGTTGCGCAGCTTCTCGACGTCGGTCACCAGCGTCCGGTCCTGCTGACTGGTGAGATACAGGTACTTGTAGCGGCTCAGAAGGTCCCCGAAGCCCTCGGCCGCCAGCAGCACCTGAAAGGTGTGCAGGTTTCCCCGCTTGTAGATATCCACCAGTCGCCGCTCCAGTACGGCGCGCCGCTCCGCCAGGTTGTCCTGCGCCAGGATCAGCTCAGCGCTGGACCGGTCGAGCTGTGAGGCCAGCCCGCCGATTTGCCGCTCGATCTCGGTGACGATCCGGTGAGTCGATTCCCGCTGCCGCTCGAGGTTGCTCAGTTCGTCGTTGACGTCGTGCACCTGCCCCTGCAGCCGCCGCTGCTGCTGCTCCAGGCGATCCCGCTCGGCCCGGATCTCCTCTAATCGCCGACGGCTCTCCTCGAGATCCGGTGATTGCTGAGCTGGCGCGGATATCGGTAATGAGAGCAGCGCCAGGAGGCCGGCGAGCGGGTAAGCGGGTAAGCGGGTAAGTGAGACCGCCGCAACACACCGCAGAGTCGTGTGCAGAAGGAGATGACCTACCCGCCTACCCGCTTTCCCGCCTACCGCCTCAAACATGCCGAAGGTGCCGTCCCACGCTCACCATGCTCCCGCCGAGCCCCAGCAGCACGCCGAACACGATGATCATGACCATCTGGCCAGGCTGGAAGAAGATGAGGCCCGATAGAGTCCCTCCGCTGTTATCGCGGAAGAGCACGTACCCGGCGTAGCAGAGGACGAGGGAGAGGAGGCCACCGAGGAGGCCCTTCAACGCGCCTTCGAGCAGGAATGGACCCCGGATGAACCAGTTGGTGGCGCCGACCAGCCTCATGATCGAGATCTCGCGGGCCCGCTGGAGGATCGTGAGGCGGATGGTAACCCCGATGATGACCACCGCCACGGCGGCGAAGGCCAGGCCGATCACGAGACCCACTAGGCCGGTGAGGTTGCGCAGGTGGTCCAGCTTCTGAACCCATTCCCGGCCGAAGCGTACATCCTCGATGAACCCGAAGTTGCGAAGACGCTGGGCAACCCGGCCAACGGTTGCGGCGTCACGATGGCCGTCCTTCATCCGCACCTCGATCGAGGCGGGCAGGGGGTTCACCTGGAGGTCTCGATACGCATCGCGGAACTCGATC
Organism: Gemmatimonadales bacterium; assembly: GCA_040007575.1. Lineage (GTDB taxonomy): Bacteria > Gemmatimonadota > Gemmatimonadetes > Gemmatimonadales > GWC2-71-9 > CAVVWJ01. The sequence continues at coordinate 4,620 of JBDTUV010000048.1, read as the reverse complement.
AGCTCGGCTCGCGCCCGACGGAGTGCCTCTTCCTCGCTCACGTAGCTCACATCGCTGACCTCGGGAAAGGCAGAGATGTCCTGGGTTGCGATGGCGATGGTTTCGGCGGGCGTGCCGCGAAAGATGTAGGCCACGATCTCGACCCGTTCCTCGATCCCTCTGAGCGCCTCGCGCAGGTTGACGGCAACCAGACCGAAGAGCCCGACTGTAAAGAGCGAGAATGCTATGGTCGTCACCGAGAGGACCGACAGGAGCGGCGCCCGGCGGAACGACAGGAGGGCTTCGCGGCTCAACAGTTTCACTGGGCCTCCGCCGCGGCTTCGTCGACATCGCTGTCGTACACCAGGCTGCCATCGCGCATCTCGATGGTCCGGTACACGGTCTGGCGCACGAGGTCGAGGTCGTGGGTGGCCATCACGACCACGGTGCCACCGTTATTGATGTCGCGGAGGAGCTGAAACACACCTCGGGTGGCCCGCTCGTCGAGGTTGCCGGTCGGCTCGTCGGCCAGCAGGATGGCGGGGTCGTTCACCAGCGCCCGCGCGATGGCGACACGCTGCTGCTCGCCTCCCGACAGCTCGCGGGGATACGCCCGGCTCTTGGCCGAGAGCCCAACCTGGGTGAGCACTCGCATCACCCGGGCGGAGATGGTGTCGGTGCGCGCGCCGGTGACTTCGAGGGCAAACGCCACGTTCTCTTCCGCAGTACGGTCTTCCAGCAGCCGGAAGTCCTGGAACACCACGCCCAGACGGCGCCGGAGACGGGGCACGTCATCCGGCCTGAGGGTGCTGACGTTGTAGCCGGAGACGCGCACCTCGCCGCCGCTAGGCTGCTGCTCGGCGAAGAGAAGCTTCATGATGGTGGACTTGCCGGCGCCGGAGTGACCGGTCAGGAAGACGAACTCGCCCTTCGAGACGTGAAAGGTCACGTCCTTCAGGGCCGTGGCACCGTTGGGATAGGCTTTGTATACGTTGGAAAAGCGGATCACGGTGGGAAACTAACGGTGAGAGGTGAGAAGTGAGAAGTGAGAAGGGTTGTCCTCCTGCCGCCTAGATCCTTCGCTGCGCTCAGGATGACAGTACCCCCTCTCTTACTTCTCATTCTTACCTCTTACTTCTTACTTCTCACTCCCCTTAAGCCCCTGCTCCAGATCCCCGATAATGTCCGCCGCGTCTTCGATTCCGCAGCTGAGCCGGAGGAAGCCGTCCGGAATACCGATCTTGGCGCGCCCCTCGGGGCCGATGCTCTTGTGAGAGGTGAGCCGGGGCTCCGACACCAGGGTCTCCACTCCGGCCAGACTGGGCGCATGGGTGATCAGCTTGAACCGCTTCAGCATCCGCTCGGCCGCCTTGCCCCCCCCCTTGAGCTCGAGGCCCACCATCCCGCCGAAGCCGGCGAGCACCGTCTTGGCGTACGCGTGATCGGGATGGGACGGCAGCCCGGGGTAGTAGACCTTGGTGATGCCCGGCTGCTGCTCGGCCCACTGCGCCACCGCCATGCCGTTGCTGTTGTGGCGCTCCATCCGGACTGCGAGGGTGCGCATTCCCCGATCGACCAGCCAGGCGGCATGCGGGTCGATCGCTTGCCCCCAGAGTCGCATGAGCCGGTTCACCTCCTCGACAAACGAGGCAGTGCCCGCCACCGCGCCGGCGATCACGTCGCTGTGGCCGTTGAGATATTTGGTGGCGCTGGTGATGACCACGTCGGCGCCGTGGTCCAGGGGCCGGAAGTTGATCGGGCTCGCAAATGTGGCATCCACCAGCAGCGCGAGCCCGTGCTCCTCGGCCAGGTAGGCGATGGGGGCCAGGTCGATGACCCGCATCAGCGGGTTGGTCGGGGTCTCCACGAAGATCGCACGGGTGGCCTTCCGCACCGACTTGCGCCAGAGCCGCACCTGATCCGGACTCACATAGGTCACCTCGATTCCGTAGCGGCCCAGCTCTTCGTCGAAGAGGCGCTGGGTGCCGCCGTAGATCCAGGTACTGGAGATCAGGTGGTCGCCGGGGCGCAGGACAGCCAGATGAGCGAGGGCAGTGGCACCCATCCCACTGGAGACGAAGATGGCCGCCTCCGCTCCCTCCAGGAGGGCGTACTTCTTGGCCAGCTCCACCTGATTGGGGTTGTTGCCATACCGGCTGTAGAGCACCTCCTCGTCGCTCCCGATCGGGTTGACGAAGGTGCTGCTCTGTTGGAGTGCGGGCGCCACCGGGCTCCAGTCGGGCCGGCGGTGCGGCGTGCCGTGGATGGCGATCGTAGAGAGGCCCAGCCCGGGCCGGCTCATGCGGTCTGGAGCGGGTAGTACATCTCCCCGACTGGCCGTACCAGGCGGTGCAGGGTGAGGTCGCCCAGGGCTTCGCGGCTGCGTGACTCGGCCCAGCCCAGTGCGCGGGCGAGCTCGGCCACGTCGAGCGGTCCGCTTTCCGAAATGTGGGCGAACGCCTCGCGCGCATCGGCCTGTACCCATCCGAGCAGCCGGGGAGCCCGGCAGCCAGGAGGAACCGCCGCGATCGCAAGCCCGTGATGGGTGAGGACGTGGTCGATCGCTTCGTGGTGATCCTCACGCAGGCCCTGTAGAACCACGAAGCATGCGCCTGGAGTCAGGAGCAGCTTGGCCACGACCTCATCGGCGCAGCTCAGGTCAACCAGTTCGATCTCAGAGAAGTCCAGGAGGGCGGTGAGGCAGTGGGAATCCGCCAGGGTTGCCTCAATCCGGGTGCGCACCGCGGCCCCGGTGGGGCGAGTAACGAGGTCGCGATAAGGGGCTGCGACGGCCTCCCGCAGCACGTGCCCGACCTGGATCGTCTGGATCAACGTGACTGCGGGTCCTGCGCCGGGATGATGATCTGCACCTGGGCTCCGGGGAATGCAGGAAGGTGGTCGCTCAATGGGATGTCTTCATCCCACGGGGGTACGATCGACAGCCGCGCGGTACCGCTGCGAATGGAGATTTTCCCCTCCCATTGGTCCAGAAATCGTTTGATGAAGGCGAGTCCCTGCCCACGGCCCGGGTCGCGGAAACGACTGACGCCCTGGATCAGCGCCGCTTCCAGCGCCGCTCCGTCTCCCCAACGCTCGCCAAAGCGCTTGGCATGGGTGCTCTCGAGGGAGCGGCGAAAGCCAACTCCCGCATCGCTGACCGCGATGACGACGACCCGACGGCCCAGCCGGCGACGGAAGGTATATGCCTGTACCGCCACCCAGCCACTGGTGCCGGCGTGCTCCACAATATTCTGGCAGGCCTCCGAAAGCGCCATACTGAATCGCAGTGTGGCCTTCAATTCGAGCCCCAGCTCGCCATGGAGTATGCGGGACGCTCCCTCGGAGATCTTGTGCACCACCCCGTGTACGTCCTCCGAGGCCCGCACCGGCGTTACATCGAGCAGCACATCCGAAGGCCCTGTGGTTGTCCTGCGGGGCACCTTTCCGTGCAATTCGAACAGCTCCGCGGCCTGGTGGAAGAAGCCCGCCCGCGCCCAGTAGCGCTTCACCTCGTCATTGGTGGGCACCGTGAGCAGCGGCTTCTCCCGCTTGGCTTCCGCGAGCGCCTGACCGGCCGTCAGTATTCCTATCAGGCCATAGGGAGAGGCCCACTGCGTGCCCCGGGCATCGATCAGGACCTTCTCCTCCGGCGGCCACTCGCCGAAACCCGCGGCAAAGGTGTCGAAGCTGCGATCGTCGAAGTGGGTGGGAACTTCGATCACTTTGGTCACGGGGTCACCAGCTCGCCACGCAGGTGACTCGTGAGACCGCTGGCACCCCGGAATCCGGCGTTGCGCGCCGCCAGGACCGTGGCGTGACGGAGCGCCGCTTCAACCGAATCGCCAGATAGGAGCCGGGCGAATGCCGCTGCACCGAAGACGTCGCCGCAGCCGGTGGGGTCGAGGGTTTCGATGGCGGGGGCTGAAATCAACGCGGTGCGCACGGCCGAAAGGTTGTCACCCTGAGCGAAGCGAAGGGGCCGAAGCTTCGTCGGGTCCTGGCCCCCTCGCGTCCCCTGCGGGTCGCTCGGGGTGACATCAGTATTCGCAAGCCGGTCGAAGCCAGGGGCAGCAACATACGCCACGCCCCGCGGTCCCAATGTAACCGTCAGCAGGGAGACCCCGGCTTCCAGAGCCTGGGCCGACAGCGTGAGCGGATCAGGCGACAGCTGCCTCATCTCGTCCTCGTTCAGCTGAACCAGGTCGAAGCAGCCGAACCAATCGGCGGCATCCGGAAGGGGCTGGAGCACTCGCATCCCGTCCTGCTGCATGCCGAGAAAGAGACTGTGAAAATCGGCGTAGATCGGTCCCTGGAAGCCCTGGCGCAAGGCCTGAGCGGTGCCCAGACACAGCTCGAACCCGGAGATGAAGTTCAAGTAGATGGCGTCGAGGTCGCGCACCATGGGGCCGAGCTCGGCCCAGGTCCAGCCGGGTACACCGCCCGCCATCCGCTCGCAGCGCCGCTCGGTGGACTGATAGTGGAGCACCACGCGGTTATTGGGCGCGGTCACCTCGACGCACCGGCCGCCGGGCGCCAGCCGCGACAAGCCGTTCAACAGCTGCTGTGCCTCGCGGCTGAGATCCCGGCCGACCTTGATCAGCGGCACGATCTGCCAGTCCGGCGGCAGGCTGGCGTCCAGCC
>JBDTUV010000047.1:0-10663 GCA_040007575.1 Gemmatimonadales bacterium | reverse complement strand
ATGCACGCATTGGAAGTGCTCGATGCGGTGGGGAATCGACAGCCGGGGAACGGCGCTCAAGAGCTCCAGCGCGCGTCGGACCGCCGCATCGCCGATAGCGTGCACAGTACTGGCGATCCCGGCAGCCGCGGCGGACGTCACGGCATCGCGCGCTTCCTTCTCACCACTTATCGGCATACCCCGATCGCGAGTGCCGGCGTACGGCTCCAGCATCCAGGCCGTGCGGCTGCCAAGACTTCCGTCGAGGAAAATCTTCACGCCGCCAAGCGTCAGCCAGTCGGATCCCTGTCCGCTCCGGGCCCCATCAGCGATCAGCCTGGGCAACGCCACCACCGGGGGGTGAAAGAGCACCCGCAATCGTAAGTCGCCGGAGACATCCAACCGGCAGAAGGCCTCCAGCACTGCCATGCTTTCGACATCATGAACTCCGGTGACCCCGAGCCGGTGCGCCTCCGCCTGCGCTTCCCTGAGCGCGTCGTCGAGGGCTTGAGCCGGAGGCTCCGGGAGATAGGGGGTCATCAGCTCCACCGCGCGCTCGAGCAGCAGCCCGGTCGGATCACCGTTGGCGTCCCGCACGATGCGGCCGCCGAATGGATCGGGAGTATCCCGAGTGATTCCTGCCGTTGCGAGGGCGGTGCTGTTCACCCAGGCAGCGTGCACATCCAGGGAATCGAGGTACACCGGTCCCGGCTGCAGCCGGTCCAATGCCAGACGATTCGGGGGTGCAGACCAGCCATTCGCGTCCCAGCCTTGACCGATGACCCAACCCTGAAGCGGGCGAGCGGCTGCAACCCGGGCAATCACCTCCTCGGGGTTCAGGACACCCGCTAACTCCACCCGCCGGCGGTTCAAGGCCCACATCGCGAGGTGAGTGTGTCCGTCTACCAGGCCTGGGGTGACCAGGGCGTCGGCCAGCTCCAGACGCGGGACGTGGCGCGGTGCAGCCCGCTCCATTTCGGCCGCCGATCCGACCCCCTGAATGCGGCCGTCCTGCCACCACACGGTGTCGCCGACGATCCCCGGCACCATCGTGAGAATCCGGCGCGCGCGGAGGAGCCCGCTTCCCTGTGATCGCGTGTCAGCCATGGCGGGAAGATAGGCGGCCATGGCCCGCGTGGAATCTTTGGGTGAAACCGGGCTGGGGAATGGGTCGCAGGGCCGGTTTCCACATGTGGAAAAGCCTTGGAAGTGCATATCTTATTTGGGTGTAAAACCTGAGAAAATGCTTTATTACGATGGCATAAGTCACTTCATTTGAATCCCATATTTGTTTGCCCGATAACTACTTAGATACCAAGTTGAGAAAAGGCTAGCAGGAATGCGACACTGTCGCTTGTGCCGAAGTAATTATGCAGACAGTTGAATTATGAACATCTTCGACATGCCATTTTCGGCAGCCACCCCCTTCCCCACCAAGTCAGTGGAAAACGGAGGTGGGAGCGCAGAAAAAAATCGGGAAAAGTTACTCGGAGGATGCCAGGCTTGTCCGCGGTGGAACCCGAACGATTCAAAAGGAGAGGACCCTGGCGCTGGCGGCCAACCGGGCGAGCGTGAGAAACGAGATGAGGGAGGTAGGTGAGAAACTAGGTGAGGTGCCGGGTAAGAAGTGAGAAGTAAGAGGTGAGAAGTGAGAAGTGAGACGTAGGGTGGATGGCGGGCCGGCCGCTTTATCGAGAGAAGCGCAGCTCGGCTCCGCCACCCCGATACAGCGGCCCCACGAAGCGGATAGGGGATGCCTTGAGGGCCTGGGCTAACTCGTCGTCCCCGGCCACGCTCAGCGCCCCGACCAGGGGCCTGCTCCACTCGGGCTGGAGCGTGACGTCAACCCGCCAGACCATGCCGGCGGTGCCCTTCGTCAACCACGACTCATGTATAGGCTGCCCGACCCTGGTGCTATCACCTACGGCGCGGCCGTTCCAAGAGAGTCGCGTCTTCCCAATCTTCACATCGTACAGGTCGTTGTCGCTTCCTTCTACTTTCGACACCAGGGACTGCGCCTCGCTGAGCTTCACCTTGGCGTAGGCGGCCGCCTGCACCAGCCCACCGCTGATGCCGAACAACTCCATCACCACGTCTTGCCTGGCCCCGCTTCCCTGCTCCGAGGCGGCCACGGTCCACGCCCCGATCATCCGCCGCTTGCGCGGGTCCTTACTGCGGAAGCGGCGCCCGCCCAGGTCGAGCACATCGGCGTAGAAGAAACACAGAGACGAGGGAGTCCAGGCGGCAAACTCGGGTTGTCCATCGATGACACTGCGTAGCGCGGGATGCAGGGTCTCGTCCCCGCTGGCGGGTAAGAGGCGAGCACCCCCAGGGAGGGCCCGTCGGGCCACTGCGGGGTCGAGGAGGAACCTGACACACTGGCCGGTGCGCAGGCCTGTGATGGTCCACACCGGCCCTGCCCGGCTGCCTGAAGGCGCCTGAGCGACGAGCGGCGCAGCCGCGCCGCACCAGGTGACTACGGCCAGCCCCAGCATCATGCGGGAGTCGGCCAAACCCTGCCACACCAGGATCAGCTGCCGCGAACGGTTTTGACGGCGCTGCGTAGCTCGGAATAGGCCTGCGGATCCAGTGCGTTGAACTTCATGTTCCGGTACTTGACCCGGCCGTCGGGACCGATCACGTACACCGTGCGGCGGTTATAGCCGCCGGAGTCCTTGCTGGCATACTGCCTCGAGACCCGTTGCTCCGGGTCGCTCAGCAAGCGGAACGGCAGATTGAGACTGGCGGCGAAGCGGCTATGGGTCGCGACTGAATCCGTACTGATGCCGACGACGGTGACGTCCGGGCCAAAGAGGCTGTCATACTGCTCGCCGAATGTCTGGAGCTCAGCCGTGCAGCCCTTGGTGAAGTCCCTGGGATAGAAGGCGACTACGACCGTCCGGCCACGATCGCTGGCCAGCTGATAGGGCGACTCGATAGCCCCGACACCCTCCCGGTTAGCCCAGGGAAGCGAGAAGTCTGGAGCGCGCTTGCCTACGTCGGGGCCGCCCATGAGGACGACGGTGACCTTTTTCGTGGAATCCTTTTGGGCTGAAACCAAAGGAACACCAGTGAACATCAGTGCGCCAAAGGTGAGTCCGAGCACGAGTACACGCATGAAGAATCGGTCCTGTTCTGTTGAAGAATCAGTTCTGAGTTATGCGGCGAAGCACGGCGTCGAACTCCTGAGTACCGCCACTTCCCGTGTATGCGACTTTTCCTGACCGGTCCACGATCACGACGTAGGACGTGGCGGGTGCCTCATATGCCCGGGTACTGGTCCCCTCTTCATCGTAGAGGGTTTTGAATGGGGGCTGATGCTTCTCCAGATACCGCCGGACCCGGTCCCGAGACTGATTGATGGTGACGTTTACCCCGAGAAACTCGACTCGGTTGCCATAGGCAGCCTTGGCGGCGCGGACCCGGGGCAACAGCTCCTCGCAAAGTTCGCACCACGTAGCCCAGAATTCGATGAAAACGGGCTTCTTCCCAATATACTGACCCAGGTCCACCGCCTTGCCGTCCAAGTCGCGCACTGTGACCACCGGGGCGTCGGACCCGACGGCAATGCCCGACTCCTGGGCCCGCAAAGGCGACGTCCCGAGCACGGGGAAAAGGAGAACCGCGGCCACCAGCGTTTTTCTCATAGGACGCTTCCCATCCTGACGAAGTAGTACTCGGCCATTACCAGCAGAAGAATTCCTCCGATCCGCTTGATCCAGAGGGTCCATTTCCCGGCCCGCGGAAGAGCCGCCAGACTGCCGCTGAACAGACCGACGGCGATCAGGAGCGCGGTGAGGCCAATGGAAAACACGAACAGGTACAGGAAGCCTAGTACCGCGCTGCCGGTTGTGCTCACAAAGGTCAGTACCGCGGCGAACGCCGGCGCACCGCACGGCGCCGCCACAAGCCCTGACGTGGCGCCCAGGGCGAAGACGCCCGGCACAGAGTCGCCAGCCAGGCGGCCGGCCCAGTTCGCGATGGCGGCGGGAGCGTTGACGGTAAAGACGTCCAGGAGGGCCAGGCCGAAGAGCAGGAGCAGATTGCCCATGACGAACAGGGCCCAGGGGCTGGAGCTTACCGTGCCGAACAAGGTGCCGGACAGGCCCGCGAGGAGACCGAGTGAAGCGTACACCAGCGCCAGACCCAGGACGTAGACTCCCGTCAGGAGCAACGTGCGTCCTCGCGTACGGCGCGCCGACCCAGCACCCCCAAGGATTCCGGCTGTAATCGGGATCATGGGGTACACGCAGGGAGTCAGGCTCGTAGCCAGACCGGCGCCGAACAAAACCACCAGCGCAAGCAGAGGCTGGTCCCGCAGTGTGGTCTCGAGTCCTGCCCCGAACACCAGAAGCGGCATGCGGCCTCAGGACCTGTCCGCGGATTCGACGGCTCCGTAGCGTGACGCCACGTAGTCGTCGAGTATTCCCAGGAAATCAGCCACGATATCGTCTCCCCGCAGAGTGACCAGCAGACGGCCGTCCACGAACACGGGCGCCCTGGGCTCCTCCGCCGTTCCCGGGAGTGAGATCCCGATGTCGGCGTGCTTCGATTCGCCGGGACCGTTTACCACGCATCCCATGACGGCGACCTTCATGTCCTCTACTCCGGGCCGCTCGCCGCGCCACACCGGCATCTTCTCTCGCAGGTAGTCCTGGATCTCCTGAGCCATCTGCTGGAAGAAAGTGCTGGTGGTGCGGCCACAGCCGGGGCAGCTGGTCACCTGCGGCGTGAAGCTCCTGAGTCCAAGGGACTGAAGCACCTGCTGCGCGACCCGCACTTCCTCGGTGCGATCGCCTCCCGGGGCTGGCGTGAGTGACACTCTAATCGTGTCACCGATTCCCTCCTGCAGCAGGATGCTGAGACCAGCGGTGCTGGCGATGATCCCCTTGCTGCCGAGCCCGGCTTCCGTGAGGCCCAGGTGGAGCGGATAGTCGCAGCGCGCAGCCAACAAGCGGTACACCTCGATCAGGTCCTGCACACCGGATACCTTGGCGCTGAGCACGATGCGGTCGTGCGCCATGCCGGTGGCCTCCGCCAGCGCCGCCGACTGTAGTGCGCTTTCGACCATCGCCTCCATCACCACCTCGCGCGCGTCCCGCGGCGCGGATCGGAGGGCGTTGGCATCCATCAGCCGGGTGAGGAGGCTCTGGTCCAGTGAGCCCCAGTTGACCCCGATCCGCACCGGCTTATCGTGAGCCAGCGCAACCTCGATGATGGCGCGAAAGTTCTCGTCGTGTCGCTTGCCGCCGACATTACCGGGATTGATGCGGTACTTCGCCAGCGCGCGGGCACAGTCCGGATATCTGGTGAGGAGCAGGTGGCCGTTGTAGTGAAAGTCGCCGATGATCGGAACCTCAATACCCAGCCGATCGAGCCCCTCGACAATGGCGGGAACCGCAGCGGCCGAAGGCTCATTGTTGACGGTCACGCGAACCAGCTCGCTGCCGGCACGCGCGAGGTCCGCCGACTGCTGTACCGTGGCCGACACGTCGGCCGTGTCGGTATTGGTCATCGACTGGATGACGATCGGATGTTCGGACCCGACCCGCACACCCCCGATGGTGGCGGTGACGGTACGTCGGCGACTGGCTGAGGGCATGGCCGGAATATAACAACCGGATGGTAGCCCGGCTCCGGCAACTGTTAGATTCTTGCATGCCCGCCGACCCCCCGTCTACGCCTCTGCGCGCCGCGATTTCAGCGGTGGCGACGTACGTTCCGGAGCGGGTTCTCACCAACGCCGAGCTCGCGACCCGCCTGGACACCTCCGACGAATGGATCGTCCAGCGCACCGGCATCCGGGAGCGGCGAGTCGGGGCTCCCGGCGAGACCACGTCCAAGATGGGTGCGGAGGCGGTGCGGCGCCTGTTGGCGAAGCGAGGACTGAACCCGGCTGACGTCGACGCGATTCTCGTCGCGACCGTCACCCCGGACATGCTCTTCCCTGCCACGGCCTGCCTCATCCAGGACCAACTCGGGCTCAAGCGTGCCTGGGGCTACGATCTCTCGGCTGCGTGCTCAGGCTTCCTCTACGCGCTCACCACCGGCGCCCAGCTGGTCGCCAGCGGTACCCACGAGCGAGTCGTTGTGGTTGGTGCCGACCTCATGAGCTCCATCATCGATCCGCTCGACCGAACCACTGCGGTGCTGTTCGGCGACGGGGCCGGCGCAGCACTGCTGGAACGCGCCGAGCCAGGGTATGGAATCCTGGACTTCTATCATCGGGTCGATGGCAGCGGCCGCGACGATCTGATGATGCCCGCGGGGGGGAGCCTCCTGCCGCCGAGCATCGCCACCGTCACCGCGCGGCAGCACTTTCTCAAGCAGAACGGCCGTGCGGTTTTTAAGTTCGCGGTGACCACCATGGTGGAGAGCGTCCAGATTCTGCTCCAGCGCCATGGCCTCGCCCCGTCCGATATAGCCATGGTGGTACCTCACCAGGCCAACCAGCGCATTCTGGATGCAACCGCCGAACGCCTGGGGCTCCCTCACGAGCGGGTGGCGTCGGTGCTGGCACGCTACGGCAACACCACCGGCGCCACGCTGCCGCTCGCGCTGGACGGTGCGCTCAGCGAGGGAAAGATCAAGCGAGGCGATCTGGTGGTGTTTACCGCGGTAGGAGCCGGGTTTACCTCGGGAGCGACGTTGGTGCGGTGGTCTTGACCTACGCCCTCGAAAACTCGGCTGTCGTGATTGCGGAAAGATCGGCTTCGCTCAAGCCGAGCTCCGCTGCACCGGTGCTGTCCAGTGCGTGCTCGACGGTACGCGCGCTGGGGATGACAATCACGGCCGGTGAGCGCGCCAGGACCCACGCGAGCACCAGAGCGTGGGGCGTAACGCCGAGGCGCGCCGCCATCGGCTGAAGTACCGGGTGGGCCGGCAGCCTATGGTTGAGACGCCCTCCGCCGGTCGGGCTGTATGCGAGGAAGCTCATCCCCCGCTCGGCGCAATACGCAACCACTCCCTCGGCCAGCGCCTCCCGAAAGAAGGGGTTGAGTCTGTTCTGCACGCTGGTCACGCGAGCGACAGACTCGGCCTCCCATATCTGGGGCACCGAAACATTGGACAGCCCGACCCAGCGAATCTTCCCCTCCTGCTGCAGCTCGGCCAGGGCTCCCACACTCTCTGCCAGCGGAACCTTCGGGTCCGGCGCATGCAGCTGGTAGAGGTCGATGCGCTCAACTCCGAGCGCCTCGAGCGATCGCTCACAGGCGGCGCGCAGATGCTGGGGACGGCCGTCGGTCTCCCAGCGCCCGGCTGGTCTGGTCACGCCACCCTTTGTTGCCACAATGACCTGGTCACGGTCACCCTGCCAGCTCGCCAGGGCGCGGGCCACGAGCCGCTCGTTGTGGCCGATATCCGTGTTGTCGAGGCAGTAGACATCGGCGGTGTCGATGAGCGTGACGCCGGCATCCAACGCTCCGTGAATGACTCGGATCGACTGCGCCTCAGTAGGGCGATCCTGGATGGAGAGGTGCATTCCGCCGTACCCCACCACGGAGACCAACGTGGCGTCGAGGCCGAGGCTCCGGCGGGGGATCATTCGATGAGTGGAAGGATCACGCGAGGCCCAACTGCTTGGTGAGCCGCTGCCAATCCGCGGCGGGTATGATACCCTCGTTCATGAGAGGGGTCAGCGTCGCCATGATCTCGGCGCGACTGCCATCGATGCGCCGGTCGCGCAGCTCGCCGATCATGCGGGCGAAGCGGTGCTCGTATTCATCGGCGGCGAGTGTCCCGTCCTTCCGCTGAGTACCCAGTTTCCTGAGCTCCTCCGCGACGCGCGCGGGCGTTATGGGCTTGAGAGCGCCTTCCTTCTTGTCAGCCGACATGTCGTTCCTCTCTCCGAGGCGGTGGATAGATGAACCAGTGATCTGCATTATCGCTGGGCCCGATGCACCGCGTCCAGAGTCTGCGTCGGATCCGCCCCGGTCCAGGTGACGTCGGCCGTGGGACCGTAGGTTGGCGGTACCACGGCGTTGAGCAGCCGGAGGCAATCACCGACCTGGGCCCGATGATGGGCCGTGTGGAGCACCCTTCGCCAGAACACCCAGATGCGCTGCCGCCGCACGTCGAAGAACAAGACCTCTGTCAGCCAGAACTGCTCATCGCCGGCCGCCAGAGGCGCGAGCCTGGCCCGTGCCAAGGTGATGACACGGTCGATATACGCCTGCACCCGCGGCGCCTCCCCCCCGGGTAGCAGGGACTCGGCGGCAGGTTCTGCGAGTCCGATAAACTCGGCGAAGAAGCGAGCCTCGGAGAGGATCTGGTGCTTAAGGATCTGCCGGATCGAGCTACTGCGGGGGTGAAGCATGAAGTCGAGCTGGTCGTCCCGCAGCCCGCTCCAAACCGCGCCCACCTTGTTGGTCTCGGAGGCGTATGTATCCACTACGTGCTGAAGCACCGCTTTAGTGGCGCGAGGCACCTCGTGCTCGGGAATGAATTCACGCGAGTAATGCATTGCTCTTACTTCCTGGTTGCCCGCCTCCGGGCGGTCCCCTGAATCTGTGGGCTCCGCCGGGCCGCGCAAGCAGCAATCGGGTTGTCACAGCCCCTGATACACCAACACCCGCAGGCCTCTCGGTCTGCGGGCGCTGTCGTGTGCTGCCAACGCTCAGCTATCTATGGATGACCACGATCACCCGCACTCACTGAAGCCGCACACGTGGCACTTCATGCAGCCTTCCGCGAACTCGAGCTGCGAGCCGCAGTCGGGGCAGGCTCCCGAGAGAGTCTGCTGCATCCCACCGAGCACCATCTGCTCACCGCCGCTGCCCAGCGGCAGCGCGGTCTGGCTAACGACCGGAGCAAGCTCGCCGGCAAGGCCCTGTGGATCCGTCTGCGGGCCCACACGGCCTGCGGGAGGGAGCAGCTCTTGCTGAATACCCTGCTTTTCCTGCATCCAGCGCTCGATCGCGATACCAACCGCGTCGGGCACCGACAGGATCTTGTTCGGCCCAAGGCCGATGACACGGTCGGAGCTGATTCCGCGCAGCTGACGATAGATCTCCTTGATCGGGATCCCGGAGCGCAGGGCGAGGCTGATGAGCCGGCCGAGCGACTCCACGTCGGCCATGAGCGCGCCTCCGGCCTTCCCGAGCGTCATGAAGACTTCGAACGGCTGGCCCTTGTCATCTTCGGTGATGGTGACGTAGAGCGTGCCGAGCGGGGTCTCGACCCGCCGGGTGGTGCCGCGCAGGACCTCGGGCCGGGAGCGCTTCTGCCTCCGCTGAAGATTCTCGGACTCGAGCTCGTGGACGATGCGCTGCAGGCGCTCGTTCTCTGCCCGAACCTCGGCGAGCTCCCCATGCAGGTCGGCCACTGGGATGCTCTCCTTCCCGTCCTTCCCGCCCCCGTGCCCCTCCTGCACCTTCTTCGCCGTCGACCCGGTGGAGAGCACCTGCATGTCGCGGCTGCCATCACGATACACCGTGACGCCCTTGCAGTTCAGCCGATACGCCAGCCGATAGATCTCCTCGACGTAGTCCTCGGTAGCATCCTGGGCGAAGTTGCAGGTCTTGGAGATGGCGCTGTCGTTGTACTCCTGAAACGCAGCCTGCATCCGGATGTGCCACTCGGGCTTGATGCCGTTGGCGGTGACGAAGACCCGCTGCCACTTCGCCGGCACCTCCGGGAAGTCGATGTGCCCGGTCTCGGCGATCTTCCGCATCAGCTCCTCGGAGTACCAGCCCTCCGCCCTGGCGATCGCGACGAAGTCGTCGTTCACGTCCGGCATGAGCGACCCAGCCTGGTTCCGCATGAATGCCACGGCGAAGAGCGGCTCGATGCCGGAGCTGCACCCGGCGATGATCGAGATGGTGCCGGTCGGCGCCACCGTGGTCACATTGCAGTTGCGGAGGCGCCGCATGGGCCGGATCCGCTCGCCGGTGGCGTCCCGGGCCGCGGTCTCGTCCGGGCCCCAGATGCTACGCTCCCACTCGGGGAAGAGACCGCGCTCCGCCGCCAGGCGTTCCGATTCGTTCTTCGCTTCCTCATCGACGAACTGCTGAATCGTGCGGCCGAGCGCCACGCCTTCCTCGGAGTCGTAAGGCACTCCCAGCTTCACGAAGACATCGGCCAGACCCATGACGCCGAGGCCGATCCGGCGGATCCGCTGCGCCAGCTCGGTGATCTCCTGGAGCGGGTACTGGTTCGCGTCGATGACGTTCTCGAGGAAACGGGTGGAGAGATGGACCACTCGCTTCAGGTGGTCCCAATCGATCGCGCCATCCTTGACGAACGCACCCAAATTGATCGAGCCGAGATTGCAGACGTCGTAGGGCAGCAAGGGCTGCTCGCCGCACGGATTGGTAGCCTCGTACGGGCCCAGGTGTGGCACCGGGTTGAAATGGTTGGCCTTGTCCACGAAGAACACGCCGGGCTCACCGGTCTTCCAAGCACCATGGATGATGCGCTCCCACACCTTCCGGGCGTGGAGCTGTCCGGTGACCTGCTGGGTCTTGGGATGGATCAGGTCGTACATCCCGTCGGCCTCGACGGCCGCCATGAACGCGTCCGTGACCGCCACCGAGATGTTGAAGTTGGTGACCTTGGTGGTGTCGTCCTTACAGGTGATGAACTCCATGATGTCGGGATGGTCCACCCGGAGGATGCCCATGTTGGCCCCGCGGCGGGTCCCACCCTGCTTGACCACGTCGGTGGACGCGTCGAACAGCGTCAT
>JBDTUV010000046.1:0-10793 GCA_040007575.1 Gemmatimonadales bacterium | reverse complement strand
GGTGATGTAGCTGGTGCCGAGGTCACCCCGGAGAACGCCACCGACGTAGTGCCCGAATTGCAGGTAGAGCGGATCGTCGAGGCGCAGCTCGGCCCGGAGCCGGGCCAGAGTTTCGGCGTCGGCTCGCTCCCCGACCATCGCCTGCACCGGGTCGCCAGGAGCGACGTAGAGAAGAAGAAAGGTGACCAGCAACACGCCAAAGAGGGTGGGGACGAGTAGCGCGAGACGATACAGGATGAACCGGCTCACCGAGTGCGCTCTGCCTCCATCCAGCGCTGCCCGGTAAAGACCAGTGGGACCCGCCAGCCTGTGACGTCCGGTTGGCTGGCCCACAGGTCCACCGGAAACCAGAGAAAGATCCACGGTGCCAGCTCGAACACGCGGGCGTCAATCTCGCGGGACAGCCGTGCCTTTTCGGTTTCGTCGGGCGTTGACCTGGCGCGGAGGATCATCGAGTCCAGGGCGGCGTCCGAGAGGAAGGCGTAGTTGCCGCCCGGACCTTTGTTGCGTGAATGGAAAAGCGGGAAATTGAAGTTCTCGGGGTCGGGGTAGTCGGCCCACCAGTCGGCCAGGAAGAGGTCGGCTTCTCCGTTCCGCACCGCGGCGCGAGCGCTTGAAGCATCCCGCTCGACGATCTCGGCCCGGACGCCGACTTCGGCCAGGTTCTGCTGAATGGACTGCGCCAATCGAGCCAGCTCTGCCCGCTGCGTCCGCCAGAGCTTGATCGAGAACCCGTCCTTGTATCCGGCCTCGGCCAACAACCGCTTGGCCTTGGCAGGGTCATAACCGTAGGGAGCCCGGGTGGAGTCGTAACCCAGGATACCCGGCGGGAGGGAGCCTGCGGCAAGCACTCCGCGATCCGCCATGACGGTTCGGAGCAGGGTCCGGACATCCACGGCGTGGTTCAGGGCTCGCCTGACGCGGACGTCCTTGAGCGGCCCACGGGTGGTGTTGATGGCAACGTACCAGTCGCGCAGTGCCGGGCGGCGTTGGAGCTCGTTGGCGTGGGTCTGCTCCCAGCGCCGGGTCTCGCCTACGGGGACCTCGACCACGCTCAACTGGCCGGCTTCGTATTCTGCGGCCTGAGTCAGGGGTTCGGGAATGATTCGGATCCGCAGAGTATCGGATCTCGGCGCTCCCCCCCAGTAGCTCTCGTTCCTGGCCAGCACGATGGCGTCGTCGTGCGACCAGGAGACGAACTTCCAGGGGCCACTTCCAGTAGGGTTCTGGTCGAAGCCGGTGGGCGTCGGCGTCGGAACGATGGCTGCTACCGGCATCGCCAGCAACTTGGGGAAGACATTGAGCGGCTCCTCCAGGGTCAGGACCAGCGTGGAGTCGTCGCGCACGACGATCCCCGCTGCGTCCTTGGCCGAGCCCGACGCGAAGGCACGCGCGCCAAGAATGGGGTACAGAGGCCAGCTTCGCCCGCCGGTGCTTCCCGGCGCCAAGGCGCGCAGCATGGAGGCGCGCACGTCCGCCGCCTTGACCGGGCGGCCATCGTGAAATGAGGCGTCCTGGCGCAGATGAAAGGTGTAGACCCGGCCCGCCGCATCCGTCTCCCAGGTTCGGGCCAGCCCGGGCTTCAGCTGGGCATCGGGATCGAACTGAGTCAGGTTGTCGAACAGCTGCGAAACGACCTCACCGGTCGGCACATCGGTGGACAGTGCCGGGTCCAGTGATCGAGGATCGTAGGTGAAATAATAGTTGAGGGTTTTGTCGCTGCCTTGAGTGCCGCAGGCAGAGAGGACCAGAGCAGTCGCTAGGAAGGTTCGGCGCATCGATCTCCGATTCAGAGGTCAGGTGGGCAGAAAAATCACGAAGGACCACCGGGCGAGGGAGCAACTGCCCCGCCGTCCCGTTGCCCCGCTGTCTTCCTGACGTTGACACCACGACGTAAGGTGGTCAAACTACCGGGCTTACAGCGCGCCGTCAATCGGCACTCGGTTCCCCGGTGGGCGTAAGATCCTCCTCCTGGAGCGTGGAATTTTACCTCACCCGCCGCAGTCCTGCCGCTCCCCTTCGACCAGCGGAAGTTTGCTCCGGGCCGACGCATCCTGCTGCCAATGAACGGCGTGGTCCGGCTGGTCTGGCTCCTGGCGGCTCTGGTCCTGGCCGCTCCGCTGGTCGCGCAGCAGCGTCAGCTCGTCGTGCGCCAGCTCGATTTCAGAGGCAATAAGACGATTTCCGACGAGGTGCTTGCCAGCGCCATCTCCACCACCAATTCCAGCTGGTTTGCCCGGACCTTCCTGTTCCGCTGGCTTGGCCTGGGCGCCAAGCGGTACTTCGACGAGCAGGAGTTTCGCCGCGACGTGGTGCGGCTCGGGGTCTTGTACAAGCGGAGCGGGTACTACGAGGCGGCCATCGACACACTGGTCCGGCGCACACCAGAGGACGCCTACATTACGTTCAATATCAAGGAGGGTGAGCCGATCGTGGTTACCACGCTCACCATCGTTGGATTGGATTCAGTGCGGGACCGGTGGCGGCGGACGACCCTGCAGGACCTGCCGCTGCAGCAAGGCGATCCATTCAACCGATACGCCATGCAGGCCAGTGCGGACACCATCACCCGGCGGCTGCGGGACCATGGCTTTCCCTCAGCTACCGTCTTCACCGGCTTCGAGGTCGAGAAGTCGGAGCGAAGAGCCTCGGTCTCTCTCGATGTTGCGCCCGGACGAAGGGCGGTGATCGGGCGGATCAGAGTGGTCGGCGCTGAACGAGTGGATTCCTCACTGGTCCGCAAGCTATTGGTGGCGCGCCAGGGCCGGCGGTACTCGCAGGAAGAGCTGTTCCAGAGCCAGCGGAACCTCTACGAGTCGGACCTGTTTCGATTTGCCTCGGTCAACATCGATTCGGCCGCTTTCCAGCTTGATGCCGACTCGGTGCCTCTGTTGGTGCAGGTCAACGAAGGCAAGCGGCGCCGGATCCGGGGGAGCCTCGGTTATGCGACCAACGACTGCTTCCGTGGCTCGTTGGGCTGGACTTCACGCAACTTTCTGGGTGGCGGCCGCATTCTCGATCTCACCAGCCGGGTCTCGAAGGTCGGGGTGGGTGCGCCGCTCGACTGGGGGCTCGCCGATAACATTTGCGGCGCCTCCCGCAACGACACAGTGGGGTCGGCAAAATTGAACTTCTACCTCGGTGCTTCGGTCCGCCGGCCGGCTTTCCTCTCGCCCAACAACGCGCTCACCGTTTCGGTTTTCACTGAGCGGCGCTCAGAGTACAAGGTTTACCTGCGACAGGAGACCGGTGCCAGCATCGCCTTCACTCGCACTACGCCGAGGCGGCGGAACCCACTGTCGCTTACGTATACTCTCTCCTATGGGCGAACCGAAGCCACGGCCCAGAGCTTCTGCTCATTCTTCAACGCCTGTACCAGCGATGTCATCGAGCCGCTGAGGCAGAATCGGGTCCTGGCGACCCTTACCGCCGCGGGAAACTTCCCCCGGGTAAACAGCCAGATCGATCCCACCCGGGGATCGATCGCTTCACTCGAGCTCACCCACGCCTCCAAGTACATCGGCTCCTCCTCGCTGCAGCAGTTCACCCGGTTCGTGGCGGCAATGGCATGGTACCGGCCACTCTCTCGGAACGTGGTGCTGAGTTGGCGGGTCAAGGGCGGGCTGATTGTATCACCCAACGTGGACGTGGCCTCGGGGAGCGGCGCCTTCATTCCACCGGAGCAGCGGTTCTACGCCGGCGGGCCGAATGACGTCCGCGGCTTCGACCGGAACGAGCTCGGGCCGGTCGTTTACGTGATCCCACAGAGCGCGGTCGGTCCGCCGATCAAGGCGGATTCGGTCAGGGTAGCGGCTACCGGTGGCAACAATATGGCGGTGGCCAACGTCGAGCTCCGGGTGCCGTCGCCGGTCCTGAGCTCCCGTCTGCGTCTGGCCGCGTTCGTGGACGCTGGAGGAGTCTGGCAGCGCGGCAGCAACGAACGCACCGCCGTTATCCGCGTGACACCCGGCGTCGGACTTCGAATTGCTACTCCGCTCGGACCAGCCCGGCTGGACGTGGCCTACAACCCCTACAAGCTGCAGCCCGGGACCCTGTTTCAGTTCGACCCCGTCGGCAACCTGACCCCGGTAGTGGGGCAGGCCTCCTACGTCCTTCCCCGTAAGGGCAAATTCACTTTCCACATCGCCGTGGGGCAGCCGTTCTGATGCGTCGGCGGCTTGCGCGGTTTCTGTTCGTCTTTGTCATCGGCACCGCTGCGATGATCCTGGGGGTGATAACCTCCATGACACTTACCCCGCCGGGCAGGGACCTGCTGGCGCGCACCGTCTCGAGGTTCCTCGACCGCATCGTCACCGGCCAGGTGAGAGTCGGGGCTATTTCCGGCTCGTTCCTGTACGACTTGACGCTCGAGAACCTGGTGGTGCGTGATACGAGTGGAGAACTGCTGGTGGACCTGCCCCGGGTGCGGGTCGCCTACCGGCTGCCGAATTTCATTGCCGGGCAGGTCGTATTGAGCGCGATACAGCTGGATAGCCCCATCATCCAGCTGATCAAGCATCGCAATGGGCGCATGAACTACGAAGAGGTGCTCGGCATCGGCAAGGGAACCAAAGGCGGAAAGTCGCCACTGGTCGAGTTCCACAACGTAAAGATGACCGAAGGGATGCTGCGCATCGCGCTGCCGTGGAAGCCTCCCAAGTCCGCCCGTAGCGAGAGCAGTGTCGATTCGGCGCTTCAGGCCGAGCGAGCCAAACCCGGCCGGATCGTGGAGGAGAGTCCCGAGGGACTCCGGCGGGTGATCATCCTGGCGGATCTGGCAACCCGGGTGTCGCGGCTGCGCATCGCTACGCCGGACCGCCAGCCGTTCACCATCGATCTCGACTCCCTCGCCACCCGGGTGAACGATCCCGGTGTGACGCTCACGCACGCGGTCGGCCGGGTACGAATCCGAGGCGATAGCGCGGTCTTCAGCCTTTCCCGGGCAGCGCTGCCCGACACCCGGTTCTCTGGCGGCGGTGCAGTAACCTGGCCGCGCGACACCATTCTCTACGATTTCCAGGTCATCGCTCCGCACGTCAATCTCGAGGACCTCCGGTGGGTCTCCCCCCACTTCCCTTCGATGACAGGACGTGGCGTGCTCACCGCCAGATCGGAGACCGGCGTCCGGACCGCATACGACATTCGCGACCTCCACCTCACCGGTGCCGAGGGGCAGCTCGATGGCGAGCTGGTAACGATCACCGACCGTCATCGCGGCCTCGGCGTGCGTGACATGAACCTGAGGCTGGCGGAGCTGGACCTCGATGCCGCGCGCCCCTATCTCGACACGCTGCCGTTCTACGGAACCGTGACCGGCAAGCTGGCCGGGTCCGGATTCCTGAAGGCGATGGACCTCGGCATCGAGTGGGCTTTCAGGGACGCAGCGGTGCCGGGCAATCCGTTGTCGACCATATCCGGCGAGGGCGGTGTGGGCGCTTCGCGCGACAGCGGCCTCACCTTCACGGAGTTCGGTGTCAAGCAATCCGATATCGACCTGCGCACCGTGCGCCGGATTGCTCCGGCAGTAATTCTCGAGGGGCGACTCATCGCGGTCGGCACGCTCAACGGCCCGCTGCGGAACATAAGGTTCAACGGTACCGCACAGCATCAGGACCAGGACCGGCCGCCCAGTCAGCTTGAAGGTACGGTGCACCTCGATACCCGGGGCCGGGTCCTCGGCCTCGACACCGACGTCATGCTGGACCCGCTTTCGTTCGATGGGATCCGCCGCGCTTTTCCTTCGCTCAAAACCAGGGGCGAGCTGCGAGGGCCATTCCAGAGCCAGGGCACACTGGCCCGGCTGGCGGTGGACGCTTCATTGTCGGGCCAGCTCGGATCGGTAGAAGCGCACGGCTTTGCCACGCTGCAGCCTCCCAAATGGGGCGCCGAGGATCTCCTGCTTCGGTTTTCCCGTCTGGACCTCGCTGCGCTCACCGGTCGTGATCTTCCCACAAGATTGGAAGGCGAGCTCTCGGTCACTGGCGTCGTTGACACCGGCAGGGCTCCTGAGGGCGAGCTGCGCTTAAACCTTTCGAGCAGCCGGATCCGTGAGCTCACCCTCGACAGCGTCTTTGCGGTTGCCGGATTGCACGACAGCCTCATCCGCGTCGATACCGGTTATGCGGTCTGGAAGGGCGCCCGGGTGGGCGGGTCGGGTACCCTGGGGTGGGGCGGACTCCATACCGGCCGAATGGCCTTCACGCTTGCGGCCGACAGCTTGATCGCGTTCGACTCACTGCTGCTGGCTGCCACCGGACAGACCCGGGATCCCAGCACCGACAGCCCACTGGGCGGGACCGCCCAGGCGACCGTTCAGCTGGCAGGGAATCTCGATACGCTGGAAGCCAGTGCAGATCTCCTGGTCGAAAACCTCGAATGGCAGAGGATCGGCTCGCCGCGGGTGACAGGAGCATTCAGCTGGATAGGCGGCCTGCGCCCGCAACTCACCGCGTCTATTGGCTCGGACTCGGTGAGGGCGGGTACCTGGATCCTCCACCGCGTGGGGGCGCAGGCGCGTGGCTGGGCTGACTCGCTCGAATGGAACGCCGGTACCGGAGTAGGCTCAAACGTCGCAGTGGACGGCGCCGGACGCTGGTGGCGGCATGGCCAGACCCAGGTCGCGATGTTTGACCGCCTTGCCTTCGCCCTTCCTGCGCATCGCTATCGGACGGACGAATCATTCGCAGTGACCCTGAGTGATTCTGCGCCGAACATCAGCCCTGTCACTATCCGCGCGGAGGACGGCTCGGGCACGATTCAACTGGCCGGTCGGGTGCCGGGGTCATCGGCGGGCTCACTCCTGGTGCGGGTGTTGGGCCTCGACCTGCACGATGCGTATGGCCTGTTTCAGCGAGATACGTCGGGCGTGTCCGGGGAGCTGGGCATGGATGTGCGTGTCGGCGGAACGGCCGAGCGGCCGACGCTGCGGGGCAGCATGACGCTGGATGGGGGCAAGTTCGGTGATTTCAACGCGCCGTTCCTCCAGGGTGTGGTGGACTACGCCGACCGCCGCCTGGAGACCAATCTCCTTCTCTGGCGCACTGGGAAAAACGTGCTGGATGTCGGGGCCACTCTTCCGCTGGACCTGGCGCTTCGCGGAGCCCAGAAGCGGCAGGTGGATGGTCCTTTGTCGGTACACGCCCGCGGCGACAGCGTCGATCTTGGGATTCTCGAGGCGTTGACCCCGGCCGTGAGGCAAGTGAGCGGAGTGTTCTCTACTGACGTCAATGTCACCGGCACCTGGGAAGCGCCCCGTCTGACCGGAGCGGTGGAGTTCCACGACGGGGCGATGGGGCTGCCTGGGCTTGGCGTCCGGTACGAGGGTATGAATGGGAAGGTCCACTTCCAGGGCGATTCGCTGGTGCTGGACAACGTGGCGCTGAAGGGCGGCGGCGGTACTCTGGCTATCACCGGGTCGGTGCGCCTGGAGGATCTTGCCCGTCCGGTGCTCAATCTCGGCTTTCGGGCCAACGACTTCAGGGCCATCGACGTGAGCAGATTTCTCACTCTGGACGCCACGGGCGGCCTCCAGCTGGAGGGTCCGTTCTTCCATGCCAACCTCCGCGGCAGCCTTACGGCGAACAGCGGTGTGCTGTACTTCGCCGACCTGGTGACCAAGCGGATCATCGACCTGGAAGACCCGACCATCGCTGACCTGGTCGACACCACCCTGCTTCGCCGGGAGAATCTCGGGGGCAAATTTCAGAACCGATTCCTCGATTCGCTCAGCATCACGAACCTAGGCGTGGAGATGGGGAACGACGTATGGCTGCGTTCTGCCGAGGCCAATATTCAGTTGAGCGGGCAGGTCCAGCTCAGCAAGACCCGGCAGGCCTATACTCCGTCCGGCACGCTGGAAGCGGTGCGCGGCAGCTATACTCTCAAGATCGGCCCGGTGACCCGCGACTTTACAGTGGAGCGGGGGACGGTGCGCTACTTCGGGGACCTGAACGCGGCACTCGACATCCGCGCCACGCACGTCGTCCGAGCGGTACGGGGCGAGGAGATCCCGGTGATCGCTGTCATTACTGGAACACTATACGCGCCCAAGATCACCCTCGAGAGCACTTTCAACCCGCCGATATCCGAGACTGATCTGGTGTCCTACCTGGTCACCGGCTATCCCGCGAACGAGGCGACACGGCTCGGCGCGGGCGCGCTGGAAACCGGACTTTCCTATTTCTCCAGCGCCCTTTCGAGCGAGCTCGAGCGAGCCCTGATCCAGGATATCGGCATTCCACTCGACCTCATCGAGATTCGCCCCGGTGTGTCGAGCAGGAGCGGGGTGAGCACGCTCACCCAACTGGCCGCCGGCTGGCAGCTAGGGAGCAAGACCTTCCTCACCTTCAACGCGGGCTTCTGCCCCGAGAACCTGAGCCAGTTCGGCTACAGCAACCTCGGCGCGAGCCTCGAGTTCAGGTTCAGCCGCGAATGGAGACTTCAGGCCAGCGTGGAACCGACGCTCCAGTCGTGCCGGCAGGACTTCATAAGCACCACCAACCCGTATCAGATCGGTTCCGACCTCCGCTGGGAACGGGAGTTCTAGGTGTGACCCGGGCGCTGGTCATCATGAACCCGGCGGCGGCGCGGACCGACCCGCTGGCAGTCAACGCCATCATGAGCACGCTGAGCGGCGCCGGGTGGGAGGCCGAAGTCCTGGCCACTGGCGGACCGGGCGATGCCCGAGTTCTGGCTGAATACGGCGTGGCCGAGGGAGTGGACGTGGTCGCGGTATTCGGTGGGGACGGCACCACGATGCAGGCGGCCGCGGCCTTGGTGGGTACCAACGTGGCGCTGGGAGTCATCCCTGGCGGGACCGGGAATCTACTGGCGGGGAACTTGCGGATTCCAGCTTCACCGGCGCGTGCCGCACGAGCCCTGGTGACTGCGCGACCCAAGCAGTTCGACCTGGGCCGGATGGAGCGGCCGGGCGGGGCTCAATATTTCGCGGTGGCCTGCGGGGCGGGATACGACGCGCGGGTCATGGCAGGAACCCTGTCGGAGCACAAGCGCCGATGGGGCATGGCTGCCTACGTAGCGACTACGCTCCGCCTCATTCCGGATATCCGAAGCACCCTGCACGCAATCACTATCGATGGGGTTGAATACGAGGCGAATGCCGCCATGGTCCTGGTGGCCAACTGTGGCGAAGTCATCCCTCCCTTCGTCAGGCTGGGACCCGGCATTACGCCTGATGATGGCCTGCTCGATGTGGTGGTGGTCCGGGCCAACAGCCTCTCTCAGAGCGTCCGCGCTGTCTGGGAGCTCCTGCGGCTTACACCTGGTGCCCTGGGGGATGCCGGCTACATCGGCCATGCCCGGGGCCGCGAGGTCCGGGTGGAGACCGATCCGGTCCAGCCGGTTCAGCTCGACGGTGAGCCTGGCGGACATACCCCCTTCACGGCGAGTGTCATACCGGGAGCCATCCGGGTCCTGGTACCGGCCGGCGGGTAAGCCATGGTGCAATAGCGGCGAGTGGCTAATTTCTGGTGGGTCCCCCTGCCACGCCGATGTAGAAAGGCGAGCCGGCGGGCAACGCCTCGCTTCTATCGATCCAAGGTACCTCAATGGCTGGCTCCGTCCTGCTCATCGATGACGATGTCGACGTTTTGCGCGCCATCGGGAACTACTTCGAACGGTTCGGCTACGAGGTCACCCGGGAGCTGAGCGGTGAAGCCGGCCTGGCCACCTTCGACCGTATCCGGCCCGAGGTCGTCATCCTGGATCTGGCGTTACCCGGCATGGATGGCATGGAGGTCTTGGAACACCTCCGTCAGCGCGACGCATCGGTGGTCCTTCTGACCGGCCAGGCCGATGTGGCCACCGCGGTCAAGGCCATGCAGCTGGGTGCCGAGAACTTTCTGACCAAGCCGGTGGACATGGAGCACCTTGCCGCGGCAACGGCGCGAGTCGCGGACAAGGCCAGGCTGCGCCGGATCAACGAGGCGCTCCTGGTCCAAAGCGCGCCGGGTCATGGACTCGAGTCTCTGGGCTCATCGTCGGGAATGCAGGATTTCGCCCACCAGGTCGGCCTGCTGGCCCAAAGCGAACGCACCACGGTGCTGCTGAACGGTGAGAGCGGCACGGGCAAGGGGTGGGTAGCCCGGTTGATGCATGACCTGAGCCCCCGCACCAAGGCGCCATTCGTGGAAGTGAACTGCGGTGGCCTCAACGCAACCTTCCTCGACTCCGAGCTCTTCGGGCACGAGAAGGGCGCCTTCACCGATGCCAAGGATCGTAAGCAGGGCTTGTTCGAGATCGCCGACCACGGGACCATCTTCCTCGACGAGATCGGCGACCTGGCGCCGGAGCTGCAGCCCAAGCTGCTGAAGGTGCTCGAGACCAAGACCTTCCGCCGCCTCGGCGGCACCCGCGAGATCACGGTGGACGTGCGACTGGTTGCTGCCACCAACAAGAATCTGCAGGCGGAGGTCGAGGGCGGACGTTTTCGGGAGGATCTCTATTACCGCCTGAGCGTCATGCCCCTGACGATGCCGGCCCTGCGCGACCGATCCCGTGAGGACCGGATGGCGCTGATCACCCGCCTGATGGGCGATCTTCGATCCGAGCTGCCGGATGGGCCGGGTGCACTCTCCGCCGAGGTGCTCGAGCGCCTGCTCTCCTATCCCTGGCCGGGAAACGTACGGGAGATGCGCAACGTGCTGGAGCGGGCGCTCATCCTGGGACGCGGGCAGCCGGCAATCAGCGTCGAGCACTTGCCCGGCGAGTTCCGCGCCCGCGCCGGAGCGGGAGACCGCCGGCACACCCCGCTGAGCCTGGAGGACCTGGAGCGC
>JBDTUV010000045.1:0-10893 GCA_040007575.1 Gemmatimonadales bacterium | reverse complement strand
CCTCGCGGTTCTGGAACTCGCCGAAGAGTCCGAGGGAGCCCCGGCCCAGCTTGACCCCTACCCCGCCATTCACGCCCACCGTGGTGCCGTCGTCCGGATATTTGCCGGTGAAGTATCGGCCGGCGTTGGTGTTAATAAACGGCGAGAACTGCCCTTCTTTCATCACAATGTTGACCACGCCCGCAATCGCGTCGGAGCCATACTGGGAGGAGGCGCCATCCCGCAGCACCTCGATCCGGTCGATGGCGCTGCCCGGGATCGCATTCAGGTCGACCCCACTCGACCCGGCCGGGGAACCAAGCGGGAAGGTGTTGAGCAAAGCTGTCGGGTGGCGGCGCCAGCCGTTCACCAGCACCAGGGTGTGGTCGGGCGAGAGGCCGCGCAGCGTGAACGGGCGGACGATATCGGTCGCGTCGGTCACTGTCTGCACCGGGAAGTTCACTGACGGCGAGAGCGCCGCGAGGATCCGGCTGGTCTCGGTGCTGCCCTGCTCCTGGATGTCCTCGGCGGTATAGATATCCACCGGGACGGCGAGCTCCTCGGACGCAGTGTGTCGGGCCCTGGAACCGATCACGACATCGATCGGTGCCAGCTGTACCGGGCTCCGGACGAGGGTAAAGTCCTGCCGGGTTTCGCCGGTCGACAATACTTCGACCGGCGCACTGGCCGACAGAAAGCCGATGAGGCGGGCTCGCACCACCCGGGTCCCCGCCGGCACACCGCGGACCTCGTACTCGCCCCCACTCCCGGACGTAGTCCTCAGCGCGGTGCCCTCGATGGTTATAGAGGCATTGGGAAGCGGCGCGCCGCTACTGTCGGCCACACTCCCGCGGATGGTGCCCCCCTGCGCCAGGAGAGGCGCCGGCAGTATCAGCACGATGCCTAGGATCATCCGGACGACGGCTCGCATTATAGGACCTCCGCTGTAAAGTGGACTTCCGCATTCCAGGTCATGCGTTTCGGTCGAGACACCCCTGCACCTTCGGGTTGTTCGTCTCGGTGGCCGGCAAAGGCAGATTCATCGCGTCACCGTACGTCAGACCGCCTTTGAAGTAGAGTCCGGTCGGAAACACGGTATCTGCCGGACGGGCGTAGGGCTGCCGGATCAGGCGCCGCAGGTCGCCTAGACGGTGACCGGTCAGAAACAGCCAGAACGCCCGTTCCCTGGGCTGTCATCGTGAAATCAAGCGTATCCGTCTGTCCTGCTGAGACGGTCACCGGCTTGACCTGGGCCGTGAATCCGATGGCCACCACCCGCACCTGATGTGCTCCGGGGGTCATGCCGCGGAAGAGGTAACTCCCGTCCTGCCCGGTGCTTTCGATGCGAGGGGTCTCGACCAGGAGCACTCGAGCACCGGCAACCCCATCGCTGGTTCGCTCGTCGATGACCCGTCCGGTCAACTGCGTTTCCTGCGCTACTGCTGGGGTGGAGGCCAGGCTCGCGGCCAGAATGGCGCCGACATGATGCAAACGGCTCAGGTTCATGCGAGACTCTCGGAGCGGACGCGGCAACCCCACGTGTGACCACTGGGAACACGTAGCGATAACGGATTACGGGAGGAATGGAAAACCGGCCCGGCAGGCGGCCTGGGCAAACGTGCGACCAAACTGGTAGGGTGTCAATAGGATATGCGCACCGGTCAGTACACTGAGAAACTCGAGGCATCCAGGTGGTTCTCCAGAGTCCAGGTGATCACCTGACCCGGAAGGACCAGAATGGTCTCCGACGTAAAGGCCTTGCCCGCTACGGGAAGAGCTCGCAGCCGCACGCCGGCGCTGGTATTGAGCCGGTGGGAAGGAAAGTCGAACGTCGCGCTGCCCAACGCGGTGACCATCCCAAGGCGCTGGGGCAGTCCGCCCGCAAGCAGGTACACCGTGATGTCGTTCCAATTATGACTCTCCACCGACACCAGTACCTGCGTCCGAGTGGGCGAGTCTGATGAGGTGCGGTGGCGGGAGGAAAACAGACCGCAGCCGGGGGCCACGGTCAGGATTGCCGTACAAAGGAGCGCGATACGAACCACGAGCATGGTCTGACCTCCGGGCCTGCCGCTGCCTTCTGCCCCCTCGCTCCCTGAGGAAACGCCCGTTCCATCAAGATACCGCCAAGATACCGCGCGAGCGGGCGGGCGGTAGTTCAGATCTATTGACGCTTCCCTGCGGGCGCCGTACACTCTGGCAGAGCGCCTCACAACCACGGGCGCCCGCATCCTTCAAAGAATCAAGGTGTTCCTCTCGGCCCCGTCAGAAGGACCTGGCACGCTCCAACCCGTCGGTATGGAGGACGAATCGTGCTCACACGTCGTCGGATTCTGGTTACCGCTGCCGCGCTGCTCGGCCTCACCAGTTACGGCGCAGCCCAACAACCCACCACCATCACCGGTCACGTCAATCGCGACGATGGGACTCCCCTGGGCGCCGCAACCGTATCGATTCCCGCGCTCGGCATCAGCACGACCTCGCGAACCGACGGTACCTACGGGCTGCTGGTCCCAGCCGAGCACGCCGGCGACCGGGTGGCGCTTACGGTCCGGGCGATCGGCTTCAAACCGCAGACGGCCGAGGTCACGCTCACCCCGGGCGGCGGCGTGCAGGACTTCGATCTCGCCGCCAATCCGCTTCAGCTGGGCGAAATCGTCGTTACCGGTGCCGGCACCATCTCGGAGGTAGAGAAGCTCGGAAGCGTGCGGAACAGCGTAGACTCGGCGCTCATCAACCGGAGCTACGAGCCCAACATCGTCACGGCGCTCTCAGCTAAGGCGCCCAACGTCGAGGTGACCTCCACGTCAGGGGACCCGGGGGCCT
Organism: Gemmatimonadales bacterium; assembly: GCA_040007575.1. GTDB lineage: Bacteria > Gemmatimonadota > Gemmatimonadetes > Gemmatimonadales > GWC2-71-9 > CAVVWJ01. Next base: position 8,088 of record JBDTUV010000045.1, on the reverse strand, counting down.
CGACCTCGATTCGCATTCGCGGCGCCAACACCCTGGGGAGCACCGGTGAGCCGCTGTTCGTCGTCGACGGCGTGCCGATCGACAACTCCACGGTGACCACCACCACCTTCGACGGGACCGGATTCGGCAGCCAGCAGGGCACCTCCTCGCCCAATCGGGCGTCGGACCTCAACCCGGCCGACATCGAATCGGTGGAGATCCTCAAGGGGGCTGCTGCCGGCTCGATCTACGGAGCACGGGCGGGCCAGGGCGTCATCCTCATCACCACCAAGCGGGGACACCCCGGCGCCACTTCCTATTCCCTGACCTCCTCGCTCTCAGTGAACGATGTGCACCGCTTCCCCGAGCTTCAAACCACCTACGGACAGGGTGATGCGGACCTCGCCGGGGTTCCAACTGCCGAACCCTGCGTGCCCGGTGGCGCGACCGACTGTGACGGCACCGGCGATAGCTGGGGACCGGCCCTCGCGCCCGGCACGCCCACCTTCGATCACGCCCGGGAGATGTTCCGCACCGGCGTGATGACCGACAATACCCTGACCATTTCCGGCGGAACCGATCGCACGGCGTTTTACCTGTCAGGCTCTTACACCAATCAGGATGGCACGTTTGTAGGGCCGCAAAACTCCTACAAGCGCTATGCTTTCCGCTTGAAGGGCTCCCACCGGGTGCGGGACAACTTTACCGTGGGCGGCAACGTCGCGTACTCCAACACCGACGGCCGGTTCATTCAGAAGGGCAGCAATTTCAGCGGCGTGCTCCTGGGGGCCTGGCGTAGTGCACCCGAATTCGATAACCGGGTCTATCTGGACCCGGTGACAGGGATGCACCGCTCCTACCGTTTCCCCAACCCCTCGGCGTCCTCGTCCGGGCTGAGCCGCAGCTACGACAACCCATTCTTCACCGCCAACGTGCCAGTCAGCAGCGCCATTGCCGATCGGGTGTTCGGCAACGTGAGCCTGGAGTATGTCCCGATACCATGGCTCCGATTCAACTACACGCTGGGCGTGGATTACTCCGGCGACGACCGGCTTCAGGGGCAGCCACAGACGTCGTCCAACATTCCCAATCCCCTGGGGCAGGTGGTCAAGGTCAACCTGGTGAACCAGCAAGTGGATCACAACCTGACCGGCACGGCCACGTACAAGCTGAGCTCGTCCCTGGGAGGGAGTCTCACCCTGGGCCAGAACCTCAACACCCGGAGCCTGCGACAGCTCGGCGGGGTGGGCAACAGCCTCCTCGCGCCCGAGCCGTTCACTCTGACCAACACCGCGAGCCAGCTCCCTCCAATCGACAATGAGACCAAGGTCCGCATCGAGGGCTACTTCGGGCAGGGCACCTTGGACATTGCCGAGCAGCTCTTCCTCAAGGCTGGGGTGCGGTACGACGGGGCGTCGACGTTCGCACAGGACAAGCTGCGCAGCTGGTACCCCAGTGCGAGCGCCGCCTGGCAGTTCACCAAGCAGACCGGGGACCTGGGCGGCAACCTAACCTACGGCAAGCTACGAGCAGCGTATGGCGAGGTGGGGACCCAGCCCAATCCTTACCTGACCGTGTTCACCTTCCTCAGCGGCGGCAGCTTCCAGGACGGTTGGGGCGGAAATCTCACCGCCTCCCAGAACGGGTTCGGGGGTCTCTTCAGCGATACCACCCGTGCCACTCAGCTCAAGCCGGAGCGCACCCGCGAGCTCGAGCTCGGCGCCGATCTCGGCCTCTTCAACGACGTGGCCGATCTGAGCTTCACCTGGTACCGGCGCACATCCAAGGACATCATCCTGACACTGCCGGTGGCCGCCAGTACCGGCTTCGTCAACGTTGCCAGCAACGGTGCCGAAATTCGGAACGCCGGCACCGAGTGGACGCTCAATGTTCGGCCGATCACCAAGCGGGACTTCGCCTGGGATCTCGGCTTTCTCTTCTCGACCAATCGGAACAGGGTGGTCAGTCTGGCCGGAGCCCAGTTCATCAACTACGGCGGGGTCGGCGGTTTCGCAATTTCCACGGCCGAGGTGGGACAGCCGGTGGGTGCCTTCCGCGACTACGACTATATCCGCTGCGGCCGGGGCATCACCATCCTGGATGCCACCGCCACCGAGGTGAACGTCGATGACCTCTGCGGGGCGGCAGCCAACAGCCAACAGGCCCTCTTCATCAACGACGGCACCTACGCCAATTCCGGCCTCGACGCCGGTGCAGGAACCGGCTATCCCCTGCTCGAGCCCGACAGCCGCATCCTCGGCGACCCCAACCCGAAGTGGACCGGCTCGATTCGGAGCGGCCTCCGATTCGGAAAGGTCTCGGTCTCGGGTCTTGTCGATATCCGCCACGGAGGGCTGGTGTACAACGGCACCCGGGGTGCGCTCAATTCCATCGGCACCTCCAAGGAATCCGGCGACTTGCGCGGCAAGACCGTGACGTTCGGTGACGACTTCATGCCCGGCCCGGTTGCCGGGCCCGGGGTGGGAACGAGCGCAGTGCTGGACCAGAACTGGTTCCAGAACTACTACAGCACTTTCACCTTCCTGGGGCAGCCGTTCTATGAGAGCGCCAGCTTTGTGAAGCTACGCGAAGTATCGGTCGGCTACAGCTTCACCGGGGGCTTCGTGAGCCGCGGCCTCGGTCTGAGCAGCATGGACGTGAGGGTGGCCGGCCGTAACCTCGCGGTCTGGGCCCCTTACACCGGGGCCGATCCGGAAACCAATCTCTCGGGAGCCGAGACTGGAGCTCGCGGGGTCGATTGGTTCAACAATCCGCAGACACGGTCCTTCGTGTTCTCGGTGACCCTGAACCGCTGATGCCCACCCGACCACTCGAGGTTCATGCTATGCGCAAGCATTTCGCGATGGCGGTGATCGGTCTCAGTACCGGTCTGGGGATCACCGGCTGTGGGGACTTCCTCACCGGTCCCAAGTTGTCCGACAACCCCAACCGCCCGGTCGCCGCAACCAATGCCAACCTGCTGGTGGCGTCGCAGACCAACCTGTCAGCCATAATAGAGGGCCACCTCGGGCGCACCATCTGCATATGGATGCAGCAGTGCGCCGGTACGTCCAAGCAGTACGGAAGTCTGGGCCAGTATATCGTCGGCGACGATGACTACTTCATCCCCTGGTCCCAGATCTACGGCCCTGGCGGATTGGTCGATCTCCGCCTGTTGCAGCGCCAGGCTCTCGCGACCGGAGACTCTGCTTACGCCGGTGTTGCCAAGGTCCTCGAAGCCTGGTTCATAGGTACCGCTGCGGACGTCTGGGGAGACATCCCGTACTCGCAAGCGGTGGACTCTACCTTCCAGATCCCGGTGCTCGACCCGCAGGAGCAGGTCTACTCGGCGCTACAGACCAAGCTCGACGAGGCGATCGCTTCGATGAACGCCGCTAACCCTGGCGGCCACCCGCCGGGCGTCGAGGATCTGGTCTATGAGGGGGACCTGGCGAAATGGACCGGTTTGGCCTACACCCTCAAGGCGCGGTACTACCTGCACACAGTCGAGCGCGTTGGCACCCCCGCGTATGCGGCTGCGCTTGCGGCGGCCGCCAACGGCATCGCCGATCCATCCGGAGATTATCTGGCCTATCACAGCGCGGCATCAACCGAGAGCAATCTCTACTTTCAGTTCACCACCCAGTGGCAGCAGTATCTGTCGGCAGGAAAGGCACTGCTGGATCTGCTGCAGGGCAGCGCGGATCCGCGGCTGAGCCAGTATTTCGATCCCAACGAAAACGGGGTCTTTGTCGGGGCGGACCCGGGCGAGGATGTAGGCGTCTCGCCCTCGCCACTCAGCTCGACCCGTCTGGACGCCAGCTTCCTTCAGCCCTTTGCCACCTGGGCCGAGAACCAGCTGATCATCGCCGAGGCGGCGAATCAAACCGGGGACGATGGCACCGCGGGCACCAGTCTCGATGCCGTTCGGGCCGATGCCGGTCTTGGTGCCATAGGAGGCGGCCTCAGCGGATTCGCCCTGCTTCAGGCGATTATGACCGAGAAGTACATCCGGCTGTTTCAGAATCCCGAAACCTGGAATGATTACCGGAGGACCTGCTTGCCTGCCCTGGCGCCCGCGCCCGGATCGACGTTCATCCCGGCGCGGATGGTGTACCCGCTCAGCGAACGGAATGCGAATGTCAGCATTGCCGACGGAGGACCACTACAAAACTGGAACGATCCCAATCTTTGTCCCTGATCAGGGCACCCGACCTCCAGGGAGGGTTTTGCCAGCGAGGGCTCAGTACGTCGAGGCTTGAGGTCGTTGGCCGGTAAGGTGACGGCCATACCAGTCCAGGTACCGCTGGAGCCGGTCCCGCCGATAGCTCGGCTTCCGGATCTGGTGATACTCGCCAGGATAGATCACCAGCTCGGTCTCGTGCCCCAGGCTCCGGAGCGCCTGGTACATCTGCTCGGAGTTGAGTAGCGGGACGTTAAAATCCTGGTCGCCGCAGAGGAACAGCGTAGGCGTGACGATCCGGTCGGCATGGAAAAAGGGGAACGAGACCCTGGTATAAGCCTGGGGGTTCCCCCAGGGTGTGCCCAGCTCCGCCTCATACTCCCGAACGTACTGGTCGGTGCCATAGCCGGCGAGCGCGTTGGACTGCCCCGCTCCGCTGATGGCGGCCTTGAAGCGCCGGTCGCGTGCGATGACCTGATTGGTGAGAATGCCACCATAGCTCCACCCACCGATGCCCAGCCTCGCCGGATCGGCAACCCCCACAGAGACCGCATAATCCACGGCGGCGACCACATCCTGCCCATCCTTGTTGCCCCAATCGGCCCAGATTGCGGTGGAGAACTTCTCACCGCGGCCCGAGCTGCCGCGCGGATTTGCGGCGACGACCGCGAACCCCTGCGCGGCAAGAAGCTGCCACTCGAGGTCGAACTCGTTGGCGAACTGGGACACCGGCCCTCCGTGGATCTTCAGCACCGCCGGGACCCGGCTGCCCGTGCGGTAGTCGACAGGGCGCACCAGAAATCCATGAATCGGCGTGCCGTCGCGGCTCGTGAAGGAGATCTCTTCGACCGGCGCCAGCCCGACGCCAGCCAGCCAGTCATCGTTCTGCCGAGAGAGCCGCCGCAGCCCTCCACCTTCGATGGCGAACACTTCAGCCGGCACGGTAGGTGTACTGGCCAGCACAGCCATCTTCCCGCCTCCAACGGAAAGGTCGCTCACGACTCCGCGGCCCCGGGTGAGCCGCTCAACCTTTCCACCGCCCGAGGGCACTCGAGCCACATCGGTGACCCCGTCATCCTCGAGCAGAAAGAGGATCGAGGCGCCATCAGCCGACCACACCGGTGAGAGCACATTCCGGTCCAGCGTGGGCGTCAGGACGCGGGCTGGGCCGCCGGCCACCGGCACCACGGCGAGCCTCTGCCCCGCGTAATAGATCAGCTTGAGCGAGCCACCCTGTACGTAGGCTAGCTGCTTCCCATCCTGGCTCCACGAGGGTGCGCGGCCACCCCACTCCGGATCCGCGTCGGGACCTTCGAAGGTCGTGAGCTGCCGCGGCGACGCTCCGGCGCGCGCCTCCACCACGTACAGATCCCAGTTGTTCGTTCGATCGAACTCCGGTCGGCACCTGCTGACGAAGACGATCGAGCGGCTGTCCGGCGACCAGGAGGGCGCCGCTTCGTTGTATCCGCCCGGGGTGACGATCTCCGTTTTGCGGCTCGAAGGATCGAGGAGGTAAAGATGGTCTCGCCGCTCGTCGAGATAGCCGGTTTCGTCCTCCTTGAACTGAAACCGGTTCAATACGATTGGCCGTGGCGTTGCCTTGAGGGTGGTATCGGGACTGGACGCGGTGGAGTCGGGATCGGGATCGCTGACGATCAGGGCGAGCCGTTTGCTGTCCGGTGACCAGGCGTACTCCGAAATCCCGCCCGGCAGGTCGGTGATCCGCTCGGCCTCGCCTCCCGAGCGATCCAGCAGCCAGAGCTGATCCACCTCACGGGCGTCATCCCGATCGGAGAGAAAGGTCAGGTACCGTCCATCGGGACTCCAGCGGGGTGTGGCCTCGCTCGACTTGCTGGACGTGAGACGCACGCTCCGGGCGCCGTCCCAACGCGACATCCAGACATCGCTATCGGCCCGGTCCTCGGACGTGTCCGGCCGGGAGACGGTGTAGGCTACCCAGGCGCCATCGGGGGAGAGCTGAGGATCGCTGACATCTCGCAGGCGGTACACGTCATCCAGCTGCAGTTTTCGCTGCGCTGGCGCCTGCCCCATCACTGCCGGAGCAACGACAGCGCTCAGGAACACAATTCGGTAGAGTCCACTCCAGATCACGTCGAAGCTCCTTTTTGTCATTACCTCAGGGACCCTTATAAACGACCCCACCCTTCATCACGAACCCGACTTTTCTGAAGCTACTGAGGTCCGCCAGCGCATCGCCCTCGACAGCAATGACGTCGGCGTACTTCCCCGGTGTGAGGGACCCGATACTATCCTTCCACTGCATGAGGTCGGCTGCCGAGATCGTCGCGGACTGAATGGCCTGCATCGGGGACATACCGTACTTGACCATGTAGGGAAGCTGCATCGCGTTGAGTCCGTGAGGATAGATCCCGCTGTCGGTTCCGTACGCTAGTTTGACGCCGCGCGCAACCGCCTTGCGGAACCCGGCGCGTTGAAGCTCGGTGGTCTCAGTGTTCTTCCTCAGGATGTCCTCGGGCCATTTCTGCTCCCGCCCCACGCTGTCGGTATAGTCGCCGTTCCAGATGTCGGCCACCAACCAGGTGCCGCGCTCTTTCATCAGCGCGATCGCCTCGTCATCCATGAGCGAGCCATGCTCGATCGAGCGGACCCCCGCTCGCACGGCGCGCTTGATCCCTTCCGCGCCGTGCGCATGTGCGGCCACGAAGGTGCCGTATTCCGCCGCCTGCTCCACGGCTGCCCGGATCTGATCCTCGGTGTACTCGGACACACCGGGCTTGGTGCCCCGAGTGAACACCGCGCCGGTCGCGAGAATCTTGATAAAGTCGGCCCCACCATTCAGGATCGCGCGCACCCGCTCGCGGACCTGGTCGGCCGAATTAGCGACGCCATAGCGGAAGGCCGCCGGGATGGTCACATCCGGTGCGGCTCCCACCAGCTCGCCCGCGCCGGTGGACACCGTTACGTAGGCGCCGGCGACCTTCATCCGAGGACCGATCACACTCCCGTCGTTGATGGCATCTCGAAGCGCCACGTCCACGAAGGCCCGGTAAGTGCCGACATCGCGGACCGTGGTGAACCCGGCCAGCAGCGTCGCGCGCGCGTTCCGAACGCCGCTGAAGGCCTCCTGCGCCTCCGACCGCTCTAACGGCAGGAGTACGTCGGCACCCGTCGCATCACCTACGAGGTGCGCATGACAGTCGATGAGACCAGGAAGGACGGTGTACCGCGTCAGGTCAACGAGGCGAGCTTCGCTCGGGATCTTGGCTGACCCCGGCAGGACCGCCTCGATCCGCGTGCCCCGCACGAGGACGACCTGATCCCGACGCACCTCGCCTCGTTCCACGTCCACCAGCCGACCGGCACGAATGGCGGTCAGCCCTTGGGCCGCGGCGGACGCGAGAGGAGCGACAATCGCGAGTGCCGTCACGGCAAGCCGTGAGGTGAATCGCGTCATGAAGACTCCGGGGGGGGTGAGAGTAAAACCCCGCGGGGAGGGACTGACCCGCGGGTGTGCGCAATATATCGCTGGACTTCTGGGAGGGCGAACCTACTCCTTCGGCTTCTTGATCTCTACCTTGGGCAGGGTCACTTCCTTCTTCTCGGTTCCGACGGTAGGCACGGTGATCGTGTCCTTGACGGTGCCGGTCTCGATGCTAGGAGTGTTTACCGTATCAGTTTCGGTACCGATGACCGGCTTCTGGATCTCGTACTGTCCTTCACCCGTCTTCTTGCAGGCGCTAAGGGTTGTAAGCGCAGCGAGGGCTACAACTAGCGTGAGCTTGTTCACGAGCGACCTCCACAGGAGAGACCGACACCAGCAATGGAAAATCCGTGCAGCAATCTCACCAAATCCCTGGCTGGGGGCCGTGTTGCGGATCACTCCCGTACCCGGCAGCGTCACCCTCGGCAGGTTTTCCTCAAGAATGATGTAGACAATGTTGACA
>JBDTUV010000044.1:0-10965 GCA_040007575.1 Gemmatimonadales bacterium | reverse complement strand
CCAGGAACGTTCGCCACCGGCCACTGCGCGCGATGACGTAGGCCACCGGGTAACCCAGGAAAAGGCAAATGACGGTGCAGGCGATCGACCAGGCGAAAGTCCGCTGCAGCACCTGGAGATACAGGGGATCGAAAAAGCGGGCGTAGTGCTCCAGGGTGAAGCCCGGCTCGACCCCACCGTAGATCCCCCGGGGCATGAGGCTGTACACCAGCATGATGACGAGCGGTACCAGGAAGAACGCCAGCAGCCAAAATCCGCCCGGCGCCATCAGCGCCCACGCCCGTGCCTCCGGCCGGGTGTATAGCCAGGAGAGCGCACGCTCCCGGAAGGCCCCCACTACTCCTCCTCCAGGATCTGGCAGTCCTCCGGCAGCCAGGCGACCGCGGCGGCATCTCCTCGCTTCCAGACCAGCGGCTTGATCAGCTGTCCCTCGTTACGAAGGGCCACGGTCACGTCACCGGCTTCGGGAACAGCGACGATCACGTGCATCGTCTCGCCGAGATAGATGATGTCCTTCACGCTCCCCACCAGCGCGTTTTCGCCGGGCGGGACCGAGTCAGGCCGCTGGACGTCCATCCACTCGGGGCGAACGGCGACCCGGACCTGCTGTCCCGCTTTCAGGCTGGGCGTGTGCGGTACTCTGAAGGATCCTCCCCCCTCCCGCTGGACCACCCACTCTCCGTTCAACCGTTCATCGATCCGCCCCTCGAAGAAGTTCGACTCGCCGATGAACTTGGCCACGAATGCGGTGCGGGGGTTCTCGTAGATCTCCGCCGGCGTTCCCAGTTGGGCTACCCGCGCGTTGTCCATGACCGCTATGCGGTCGGACATGGTGAGCGCTTCCTCCTGGTCGTGCGTGACGTAGATGAAGGTGGTGCCGAGCTGCTTGTTGAGCGCCTTGAGCTCCAGCTGCATCTCCTTCCGCAGCTTGAGATCGATGGCCCCGAGCGGCTCGTCCAGCAGGAGGATGGCAGGCTCCAGTACCAACGCACGGGCCAGCGCTACCCGCTGCCGCTGCCCACCCGAGAGCTGGCCAGGCATCCGGCCGGAAAAGACATCCGGCTTGAGCCGCACCATTTCGAGAGCACGGCGGATCCGGCCGTCGATCTCGCCTTTGGGGGTTTTTCGTTGCTCGAGACCGAAGGAGACGTTGCGGGCGACGGACAGGTGAGGAAAGAGGGCATAGTTCTGAAAGACCATTGCGATCTTCCGCTCGTAGGGCCGCTTCTTATTGACCAGCTCGCCCAGCAGCCGCACCTCACCCCCATCCTCGTCCGGCTCCTCGAACCCGGCCAACAGTCTTAACGTCGTGGTCTTGCCACAGCCGGAGGGTCCGAGAATCGAGAAGAACTCACCTCGCCGGATTTCGAACGAGATATCGTCCACCGCCTTCACCTCCCCAAAGCTCTTGGAAACGCGAGAGAGTTGAACGACGGGACGGTTGTTGGGCGAGGAAGAAGCGACCACGAGGAGGAATTCCTTTGCCAGTGCGCTGGGTAGAATAGGTAAACGGGGCGACGCCAGGAAAGCGGCTCGACCGATAGAACGGCTGTACCCGCCGGGCCCGCTCCAGCACGGTGGCGGCTCTACGCGTCAGACTAATCTGTTGTGGCATGGCATCGGGAACGTACCGCCGGTCGCTGAGCCTGTCGAGAGCGAGCGGCTCGGTGCAACTACGCGAGCGCCGGTGTCCGTCCGGCGGCGGCCTCGAGTGCCGCTCCAAATACAGCCAGTCCCTCATCGATCACGGAATCCTCGGCCGTGAGAGGAGCCAGCACGCGGATTACGTTTCCATAGGTGCCGGCCGACAGCAGTACCAGACCTCGAGCCAACGCACCAGCCAGGACTCGGGCGGTCAGCGCCTTGTCCGGAGTCCGGGTCTGGCGGTCGGCCACCAGCTCCATCGCCACCATCGCGCCCAACCCCCGCACATCGCCGATGCACGGATACCGATCCGCCCACTCCCGAAACCGGGCCTTGATCCGATCTCCGGCACGCTGAGCGCGAGCCGGAATGCGCTCCTCTTCCATTGCATCGAGCACCGCGAGCGCCGCAGCGCAGGCCAGCGGGTTTCCGCCGTATGTGCCGCCGAGGCCACCCACGTGAGGGGCGTCGAGCACATCCGCGCGTCCGGTGACCGCCGCTAGCGGGAGCCCGCCGGCCAGGGATTTGGCGGTGATGATGATGTCCGGAACGAGCCCGTAATGCTCGGAGGCGAAAAGCTTGCCGGTGCGGCCGAACCCGGTCTGGATCTCGTCGGCGATGAAGAGGATGCCGTGGTCTCGGGCAAAGGCCGCCAGCTCGTCCACGTACTCCCGTGGCGCCGGCACGAACCCGCCTTCGCCCAGCTCCAGCTCCATGATGATGGCTGCCACTGAATCGGGGTCGACCGTGCCTGCGAAGATCTGCTCGAAGCGACTTCGACTAGCCATACAACACTGTCCATCCGCCCGAAGGGCACCCGCCCCGCTGCCCCGCTGCCCCGCCCCGCATCTATAGCAATAAGGAAAGGGAATCCGGTATACCTCCGGTGCAAACGGTCCGAATCCCTTCTTGTACGGCATCACCTTCGAGGTCAGCGCCATCGTCAGATTGGTGCGGCCGTGAAACCCGTGCTCGAAACAGACCACCGCCTGTCTGCCGGTAAAGAACCGCGCCACCTTTACGGCGTTCTCTACCGCCTCGGCACCGCTGTTGACGAAGAAGGTCCGCTTCTCGTGGGATCCCGGGGTGACGCGATTGAGGCGCTCGGCCAGCTCGACGTAGGGCTCGTACGTGGACACGGGGAAGCAGACGTGGGCAAAATGATCGAGTTGCTCGCGCACCGCCTGGACTACCCCCGGATGCCGGTGGCCGGTGTTCACCACCCCGATTCCGCCCCCGAAGTCGATCAGCCGGTTGCCATCGGCGTCGGTAAGGACTGCGCCCTCCGCGTGCACGACCGCTATGGGCGTCACGGCGGGGACCCCCCGCGGCACGGCCTTGCTCCGCCGAGCCAGGAGGGCACGGCTGTTGGGACCGGGAATCTCGGTCTGGAGACGGATGACGCCTGACATCGGTTCCTCGATATGGAAGCAGGAAGAATAAAGGAGTGACGAGGTCGTTGCGCCACCCCGGTCACTTCTGGCGCAGACGGCAATTCGTGCTAGGATATTACCCGGAGTGAGCTACTCTCCGGTTCAAACCACATTCACAGGGAGCGTCCTGCCATGACCCGGCGTCGTTCGAGGCTGCCCGGTAACACCAGTCTGATCCTTGTGGCCCTCGCAGCGGTGGCGTGCGGCGGCGGCGAGAAGAAGTCCGCGGGTCCGGCAGGCGAGCACAAGAAGATCGAGATCACCCCTACGGCAGACGCCCGGGCCGACGCCCGGACCTACCTCGCCCAGCTGTGCCCCAAGCCGGTGGGCGGTGAGCTCAACTTCATGGTCTGGGAAGGCTATACGGACACACTCTTTACAAAGCCATTCGAGGAGGCGTGCGGGGTCAAGGTCAACGCCACCTACATGGGATCGAGTGACGACCTGGTAGCCAAGCTGCGGGCCGGCGGCGCCGAGACCATCGACCTGATCTCGCCCTCCAGCGATGCCGCCACCGCGATCATCGAAGCGGGACTCGCCGCGCCTCTCGATCTCGGCCGAATCCCGAGCTACAACGACCTGAGTGAAGGCTTCCGCAACCTGAAGGTTGCCCGCAAAGGCGACGCTGTCTACGGGGAGCCATGGGCCTTCGGCCCCAACCCGCTGATCTACGACACCACCAAGGTCAAGCCGGCTCCCGCATCGTGGGGAGAGCTCTGGGACCGAAAGTACCGGAACAAGCTCTCGCTTCAGGACGATATCGCCACCCTGTACATGGTGGCGCAGTACTTGGGCATGGATGATCCCAATGACCCGAGCAAGCTCTATAACCTCTCGGACGAGGAGCTGGCCAAGGTGAAGGCCAAGATGCTGGAGCTCCGGCCCAATGTGCGGAAGTACTGGGTGACGGCGGGTGACATGACCCAGCTCTTTCAGAGCCGCGAAGTCGTTGCCGGCGAAGGCTGGCCTCTCATGACCAACCAGCTCCGCCAGGCCAAGTTCCCGGCCGGAGAGACGATTCCGAAGGAGGGCACTACCGCCTGGGCCGACCATTGGGTGCTGACCAAGGGCGCCAAGAATCTCGATGCCGCTTATGCCTGGCTCGAATACTCGGCCCAGCCGTTTACCCAGAAACTGCTCTACGACGTGACTGCCTACATCGTGGCCAATCCAGAGGCCAAGCGCTACATGACCCCGGAACAGGCGGCCAGTCAGCGGGACATCTCGGACTACGGGTCGAAAGTGAACTTCTGGCAGTGGAGCCCGCGGCGAGAGAAGTATCAGGAGATCTGGAACGAGGTGAAGGCGGCGAAGTAAGAAGCGTGCCGGTGAGCTCTTCGCCTCTCCTCGAGCTTCGCGACCTCACCAAACGCTTCGGCGACTTTGCTGCGGTGGACCGCCTGACGCTCAATGTGGCGTCAGGCGAGTTCCTGACCCTGCTCGGCGCATCCGGCTCCGGCAAGACCACCACGCTGCGGATGATCGCCGGCTTCGAGGTTCCCACGGCCGGCGAGATTCTCATGGGCGGGGCGCCGATCACGGGGCTCCCGCCGTATAAACGGGACATCAATACCGTCTTCCAGCACTACGCCCTCTTCCCCCACATGAGTGTGCGACAGAACGTCGAGTACGGCCTCAGGATGAGGGGCGTACCCACTGGAGAGCGCGCCTCGCGGGTGAATGACGCCCTCGAGATGGTGCAGCTCACCCAGCTGGGCGCCCGGTCACCTCGCCAGCTGTCGGGCGGTCAGCAGCAGCGGGTGGCGCTGGCCAGGGCACTGGTCAACCGGCCGCGGGTTCTTCTGCTGGACGAGCCTCTGGGCGCGCTGGACCTCAAGCTGCGCAAGGAGATGCAGCTTGAGCTCAAGCACCTGCAGACCGGTCTTGGCATCACGTTCGTGTACGTGACACACGATCAGGAGGAGGCGCTCACCATGAGCGACCGGATTGTGCTCATGCGACAAGGCGGCGTCGCTCAGATCGGCACCCCACGTGACCTCTACGATCGGCCCATCTCGCGCTACGTGGCGGATTTCATCGGCGAGACGAACCTCCTGCCTGGCACGGTAGCAGAGAGTCGAGGCAGCATGGTGACCCTCAAGGTTGGGGACGCCTTGGTGCGAGGGCTGAGTGACTCGGCGCTGGCGCCTGGGACCGAGGCCTGGCTCACCGTTCGTCCCGAGGTGATCGATCTGCTGGACGGCAGCCCGCCGCCGGCAGGCTGGAATGCGGTATCGGGAACGGTGGTGGACACGGTGTATGCAGGATCCACCGTCCGGGCGCACGTCGAAATGCCGGGTGGCCGGCGGTTGGTGGCGAACCTGGCGCCGGGCGCGGCCCCCCCGATCGGTGCCGAGGCGACTCTCAGCTGGCAAATGGAGCGAGGCCGCTGTGTCGCTGAGTAACTCGCCAACCCTCTTCGACCGGCTCAGGTCCCGCCCGGTACTGAGGACCGCGCTCGCTGCGGCCCTGCCGGTCGGATTCGTCACTGCCCTGCTCTTCGTGCCTTATGCCCTCCTGCTGGTTCACTCGTTCTGGCGGCTGAGAAACGGCACGATCACACACGAGCTCACCCTGGAGAATTACGGCAGGCTGTTCGGAACCGACCTGTACCCGAACACCATCCTGTTCTCCGCCGGCATTGCCCTTCGGGTGACGCTCCTGTCGCTCCTGCTCGCGTACCCCCTGGCCTATCTGCTGGCCTTCAAGGTGAAGCGCCACAAGCACCTCATGTACATGGCGGTGATCATCCCCCTGTGGGTGAGCTATCTCGTGCGGGCATACGCCTGGAAGATCATCCTGGGCCAAGAAGGAATTCTGAACGGCCTGCTGGCCTCGATGGGGCTGATCCACGAGCCACTCACGTTCCTGTTGTATAGCCGATGGGCCGTCATCCTGGCGCTGACCCACATCTACACTCCCTTCACCTTGATGCCGATCTACGCGGTGCTCGAGGCGATCCCCCCGGGCCTCAAGGAGGCCAGCCAGGACCTCTACGCAGGCCGATGGCAGACCTTCCTGCGAATCATCCTTCCGCTGTCTCTTCCCGGCGTGCTGGCGGGGTCGACGTTTGCCTTCGTGCTCAGCATGGGGGACTTCCTCGCTCCCCAGCTGCTCGGTGGTAACGACAGCGCCCTGATGGTCTCGAACCTGGTCTGGAGTCTCTTCGGCGTGGCCTACAACTGGCCTCTGGGCGCCGCCGTCTCGGTAGTCGTCCTGCTACTGACCCTGTTCCTGCTCTGGCTGGCGAACCGGGTCGAGACGGCGATGAACTATGGAGGGCAGCGGGGCAGCGGGGCAGCGGGGCCGCCGCCGCCCGTCGCCGCAGCTGCCAAGGTGGTCCGATGAGAACAGCCCGTGATCCACTGACGTTCACCCTATGGCTGACTGGCGCCGCCGTCTTCGCCTTCATCTATCTGCCCCTCCTGGTGGTCATTCTTTACGCCTTCCACCGGTCGCCCATCATCGCGTGGCCGCTCGAGCTGGGGACCCTCAAGTGGTTCGCAGCGCTGGCGCACGACCGGGCTATGATCGAGGCGGCTTTGGCCAGCCTGAAGCTGGCTCTGGTGACAGTGGTGATCTCGCTCATCGTCGGGGTACCTGGCGCGTTGCTGCTCGACCGGTTCGAGTTCCCGGGCAAGACCGCCTTCCGCCGGCTCGTCTTGCTGCCCCTCATCCTGCCCGGGATCATTACTGGCGTCGCCCTGCTGACGTTTTTCAGCTTCGTCGGCTTGAGCCTTTCCAGCGGCTTCCCCTTGGTCCCCGGCTGGCCCGTAGTGCTTGGTCACTCCGCAGCCCTTACTTCTGTCGTCATCACCCAGGTCTTTGCCCGACTCCAGAGGTTCGATCGCGCCCTGGAGGAGGCCAGCCAGGATCTCTACGCCAACGAATGGAAGACGTTCTGGTATGTCACGCTGCCGACCATACGAACTGCGGTTCTGGGTGCCGGCCTTCTGGTGTTCACTCTGAGTCTCGACGAGATCGCTGTGACCTTCTTCCTCATTGGGCGGCAGAACACGCTTCCGTTGCACATTTGGGGGCTGCTGAGGCGTGGGATCACTCCGGAGGTGAATGCAGCAGCGACTATCATCTTCCTCGTCTCGGTAGGGGTGATCGTCATCTGGGCCAGGCTGATGCGCGAGCACGAGACCGTCTAGGGAGGGAGCGCGCGGCGGAGGCAAGTTTGGTTTTGGCGCCTGGGAGTACCGGATAAAACACTGCATAAACATGCACCCACAGCGCTGCTAATTCTTTCCGAAGTCTGCCTTCTACATGCATTTACCATCCAGAGCCACCCCTCAAGTGGGCCAGATCACCCAGCTAGGTCTGGCAAGGGGGCTGGACAGGGGGTGGGGGGGCAAGGCTACAATGGCTGAGTACCAAGCCTCCCAGCGAGGAGGGGTACGTTTGCATCCTCCGACAAAGCGGAGGGTCCACTCTCACAGCTGACCATCTCCTTGAGCTGTGAGCCCCCATCAGCGGCGGGGGCGAGGTTGCAGCGGCCGGCCATACCTGCCAAGCAGCCAGACCGAGTGCCGCACCAACAATGAAAAGAGGAGTTTGTGAAAGTCCTGGTCATGGGTGCCGGCGCGGTGGGGACCGTGTCCGCCCTAAAATTCGCGCAAGACGCGATGCTCGAGAAGCTCGTCATCGCCGACGCGGTGTCCGCCCGCGCTTCCCTCCTTGCGGACCGGCTCAACGACCCACGGGTCACTGCGATCAGCCTGGATGCCGGCGATCGCGCGGCAGTTGTGGGTGCGCTACGCCAATTCGGTATCACCCTTGTTCTTAACGCGGCTCTACCCGCGACCAATATCGATGTGATGCGTGCCTGCCTCGCGGCCGGCTGCGATTACATCGACCTTGCCAGCGCGGGTACCGATGCGGACGGCATCCCCAAGATGGATGACCAGTTCGCTCTCGACGCCGAGTTCAAGGCCGCCGGCCGGCTTGCCATCCTTGGGATGGGGGCAGATCCCGGCACAACCAACGTCTACGCCGCCTATGCGGCGAAACACCTGCTCGACGTCGTCACCGAATTGCGGGTGCGCGACGGCGACAACTCTGTGTGCCAGGGGCACGACGGCTTCTTCGCGGCGTTCAGCCCCTGGGTCATGATCGACGAGTGTCTCTGCAAGGCGGTATCCTACCGTGGGGGGCGCTATTACCTGGAAGAGCCGCTCACCGGCCTGGAGCCGTTCGACTTCCCCGAGCTCGGCGTGCTCAATTGCTACTACGTCGATCACGAGGAGTCGAGGACCCTGCCGCGCTTCTTTCCCGAGGCGCGGACGATCGATTTCAAGCTGTGTATGGACGACCTGACGGTAGAGACGCTTCGAGTCATGAAGCGGCTGGGCCTCTCGAGGAAGGACCGAATCCAGGTGGGTGGCCAGTCCGTCGTACCCCGGGACGTCGTTGTCTCCCTGCTGCCTGACCCCAAGGACCTGGCAGGTAGGATGCGAGGCAAGACCTGCGTGGGGACACTCGCCAAGGGTCTGAAAAACGGCGAGCCCAAGGCGTTCTATATCTATAACGTCACCGATCACGAGACGGTGTTCGCGGAGCTGGGTGTTCAGGCGACCGCGTACCAGACCGGGATTCCACCCGTCATCGCCGCGCGGTTGATTGCTCAGCGAATCTGGCGGGGAACCGGCGTCATGTCGCCCGAGCAGTTTAATCCCGACCCGTTTCTCGAGCAGCTTGTCCGCGAGGGCATGCCCTGGCGCATCCGGGATGACTCCGCCCGCGTGGCGCTCACCCGGGGGGTACCTCGGCCATCCCGAGAGACTGTCGCCGCCTAGTACGCGGTAATCGTTAGCTCACGAAGGCACGAAGCACACAAAGGTGTGCCCTTCGTGCCTTTGTGGTATTTTCTGCCATAATCCCACCAGGCTGATGGACCAACGAGTTGCGGAGTGGAGGAGCCGATGACGAGCACGGCGAGAGCGTCGAGTAAGAGCCGGAAATCCGGGGTTGCCCGCTACCAGATGTACATCGACGGCCGGTTCGTCGACGCCAAGGGCGGCCAGACTTTTGAGGTGTACGATCCATCTACGGAGGAGGCGATCGCGACAGTGCCGGCCGGCAACGCAGCCGACGTGGACCTGGCGGCGAAGGCGGCCACCAAGGCCTTCTATGATGGCTGGAAGACGGTCACCGCCCAGGAGCGCGGCCGGATTTTATTGCGACTGGCCGACCGGATACGAACCCGCCGGGCGGAGTTGGCCGAGCTGGAGACCCGGAACACGGGCAAGCCGATTGCCGAATCCGAGTACGACATGGACGATACGGCCACCTGTTTCGAGTACTACGGCGGCCTGGCCACCAAGATCAACGGGGAGGTGCTTCCGGTACCCGCGGACGCGGTGGCCTTTGCCATGCGGGAGCCGATGGGCGTGGCCGGCCAGATCATACCCTGGAACTACCCGCTCATGATGGCCGCCTGGAAGATCGCGCCCGCGCTCGCGGCCGGGTGCACGGTGGTCCTCAAGCCGGCGGAGCAGACGCCCCTCTCCATCCTGGAGCTGGCCAAAGACTTCGAGGGCGTGGGTCTGCCGCCCGGCGTGGTGAACATCGTCACCGGCGATGGACCGGGCGCGGGCGCGCCTATCGTCGCTCATCCCGCCATCCGGAAGATCGCCTTCACCGGCAGCGCCGAGGTCGGCAAGACCATCATGCGGAACGCCGCCGACCAATTGAAGCGGGTGTCACTCGAGCTGGGGGGCAAGTCGCCCAACATCTTCTTCAGCGACGCCGACTTCGAGAACGCGGTGGATGGAGCCCTCTTCGGTACCTTCATCAATCAGGGCGAGGTCTGCTCGGCCGGGAGCCGCGTCCTGGTGCAGCGCGACATCTACAAGAAGTTCGTGGATGCCGCTGCCGCTAAGGCGAAAACGATCAAGCTCGGCCCCGGCATGGACCGCGACAACAAGATGGGTCCCCTGGTAAGCGCCGAGCAGCGCGACCGGGTGGCCGAGTACTTAAAGGTCGGACGCGGAGAGGCGAAGGTCGCGGTGGGCGGAGGCAAGCCCAAGCAGTTCGAGAAGGGCTGGTACATCGAGCCGACGATCTTCTACGACGTAGATAATTCGGCCCGGATCGCACAGGAAGAGATCTTCGGTCCGGTCATGAGCGTCATTCCCTTTAAGGATGAGGCCGAGGCCATTCGGATTGCCAACGATACCCCGTACGGCCTGGCCGCCGCGGTGTGGACCCGGGACATCTTCAAGGCGTTTCGGGTGGTGAAGGCGCTCGAGGCCGGGATCGTGTGGGTCAACCACATGCAGCCGACCTTTGTCGAGGCGCCCTGGGGCGGCTACAAGGCGTCCGGCTTTGGCCGGGAGCTCGGCCACTGGGGCGTCGAAGAGTACTTGGAGACCAAGCAGGTGTTCATCAACCTGGACGAGAAGCCCATCGGCTGGTATTGAGGCGGGAGCTTGGTTGGGACTGGGAGTCATGAGCTTTCCTCATCCCGAGCGAAAGCGAGGGACCTACTTAGCGGCCCTTAGAGGCCTTGGAGTAGGTCCTTCACTGCACTCTTTCATGCCTGATTCTCGGCAGGCTTCATAGACACCCTAGCACTGCCCTAATCTGGTCCGCCGACACAAGCAGTTCATCCGCGTCAGCTGCGTTGATCGCCTTGCCTGATTGTGCCTGAACTTCGTGGATGAACGCGTTCAGCGAACCGCAGCCGGCCACAATGCTGCCGGCGTCGAACGCGATGAGGACATGCTGGAGCTTGGTCGTAAGGCTGTTCTCGATCCCAAGCGGAGTGAGGTTGAGCCTTCGAACGGCATCCGTAAGGTCGCGAATCAGATCGGCAGCTCCCCCGAATTTCAGCGTGCCACCAAACACCACCCCGGCCGGATTGCAGCTATACGCACCAGCG
>JBDTUV010000043.1:0-11664 GCA_040007575.1 Gemmatimonadales bacterium | reverse complement strand
GAGTCCGCCTTCAAGGCGCTCGTTCGCCAAGCGGTCGCCCTCAACAGTTCTGGCACGTCGAAACCTTCGAAGAAAGCGAAGTCCTAAGGGATTCCGCCCCTGAACAGGTTTGCACGGCTCCGGATCGAGGCGAGGCTGCGACGGGAAGCGGAGCTGGCTGGTCCAGATCGGGTCTGGATGCAACGGCCGTGCTGAGTTGGGGTACTCGCCTGGCTGGGTCTGCGAACGTCGTTGTGGTGGCTGACCCTCGGATGGGCGGCCCATGTCGGGTGGGATGTCGGGCTTCACCTACACCAGGCGCAGACATTTGTGCCGGCGTGGCACCCGCTCCTGTGTGTCGGGTTTGATCGTGTCGTGGCCGGGTTCCTGCTTGGGCAGGCCTCGGCAGGGCGGCTGTCGCGCACCGAAGCTACCTAGCAAGGGGAGGATCGGATGGTCATTCGCAGACTGCTCCGTGTGGCGCTGCCGGGCGCCGCGACTCTCGCCTGCAGCGACGCGGCCTATGCCCCGACGCCGACCGCCCTTCTCGGCGAGTACTCGGTCCAAGCGGGCACCGGGTGGGGCACCTATGACATCGCCCTGGCGCTGGAGGCCATCGCGGACTCAGTCCACGGCCGGTGGCGCCTGGCCTGGCAGACCACCTGCGCGACCGAGGATGGGCTCGTCGAAGGTACGCTGGTCGGGGATCGGTTGACCCTGCGTCTGCTCCCCGATCAAGCCGGCGAAGGGACCTATGCCCTCGGGCTCCGCGTCGAGCGGGGCGATAGTACGCTGCCAGGGACCATCCGAGCCGAGGCGACTAACGGCACGACCCTCTGCGTCGTGCAGCAAGGGTCGGCCCTGACCCTCCATCGCGGCGAGGTCGCGGCGTTCCCCTGACCCGCGCCACGCCCTAAGAGACCATGCGGCATCTGCCGGGCTTTATTTCCGCCAGCATCCACCGGAGCCTGGATGGGACGAAGGTGATCAACTACGCGCAGTGACGCAGCCAAGCCAACTTTGCCGCGCTCAAAGACAACCCCAAGGCGCGGCCCCGAGGACGGCCACATGGATCCCCAGTTTCTCGCCCCACTCATACCGATCGTGGCGATCATTGCGTTTGCGGCGGTCAAGATCGTTCGCCTGCGTGCCACTCATCCAGAATCACTACCGGCCGATGTCACTGCGCGACTCGAGGCGCTTGAACATCGTGTCGAGGGCCTGCAACAGGAGCTGGCAGAAACCCAGGAACGGCTCGATTTCGCAGAGCGTATACTCAGTAAGGAACGGGAAGAGCGGCGGATTGGCAGTTAGAGACCACTGTCTCAAGGAAGTTGCCTGGCCGCTCGGGGACGAACTGATGCTAATCCGAGAGAGTGTGGCAGCGAATTTCACGGCGATGTTGGCACTGATCAACGACGCCGCGCATGCCTATCGAGGAGTGATACCAGTCGACCGGTGGCGCGAACCTTACATGTCGGCGGAGGAGCTGGCGAAGGAGATTGCCGACGGCGTCGTTTTCTGGGTGGCGGAGCAGCAGGGACGCCTGTCAGGGGTGATGGCCATTCAGGATAGAGGAGATGTCGCCCTGGTGCGCCACGCGTATGTCGCCCCAACCACACAGAGGACCGGCGTGGGAACACGGCTCCTGCGACACGTGTTGGAAGGCCTGACTGACGAGCCCATCTTGATCGGTACCTGGGCGGCCGCATCGTGGGCCATCGAGTTCTATCGGCGAGCGGGTTCACCGTCCTCCCGAGCAGCGAGAAGGACCGGTTGCTCCGAACGTACTGGTCAATCCCCGCGAGACAGATCGAAACGTCGGTGGTCCTTGCCGATCGACGGTGGCTGGAGGCCCAACGCTCGTAGTGCATATTCGACAGGTCGAACCAGCTGACGCGGCGCAGTGGATTGCGATGCGCGCGGCCCTCTGGCCGGATGAGACGGGATCGGCGCATGCAGGCGAGGTCGCGCAGTTCTTCGCCAAACCACGCGCGGGGCCAGGGGTCCTCCCTGAAGCGGTGCTGGTCGCCGTAGCTCCGGGCAATCCAGCCTCTATCCTGACAGGCTTCGCCGAGCTATCACGCCGGGCGTACGCCGAAGGCTGCGACACCAGTCCCGTCGGCTTCCTGGAGGGATGGTATGTCGCGCCGGAGTATCGGCGGCAGGGTGTAGGACGTGCGCTGGTGCAGGCGGCCGAGGCATGGGCGCGGCGTCAAGGATGTCGCGAGTTCGCTTCCGACGCGCTGGTGGAGAACACGGAGAGTGCGGCGGCACATCGAGCGTTGGGCTTCGACGAGGTGGAGGTGATCCGCTGCTTTCGCAAGAGTCTGTGAGCGCGAGGCTGCAATTCATTTGCAGCGCCGAAAGGCCATTGTGACTAGTCGCACCGTCATCCGATTCGGGGGGCTCTGTCTTGCCGGCGGCGCACTCGCGTTCCTTGGAGTCTTCACCTACCTCGCCGCGCGCTTCAATTACCCCGATGTGCTCGACGGCCCGGCTGCAACGGTGTTGCCCAGCCTTCTCGCAACCGGTCCCCAGGGCCGCCTAGTTTGGGCCATCTATGCTCTCCTCCCACTGATATGGATTCCGGCCGGCGTCGCTGCCTACGAGGCCCTGGCCCCGGTGCAGCGTGGTGCAATGCGGCTTGCCCTCTTCAGCGCCTTTTTCCTGCTTACCTCGATCGTCTGGCTCCAGTCACGACAACCATCTCGCTGGATCGGTTGGCTCGGTCTGGTGACCGCGGCTTCTGGCCTCGTCGGCATGTTCCGTAATATCTTCGCTGCTGTGGCTCCGATCGCGGCGCTGAACAACTACCTGCTCCCTCTCTTCATGATCGTTCTCGGTGTTGCGCTGGCGCGCTGGCCGACGAACGACCGTATGCCGTGAGGTCACGTTGGCATCCTCCCCGCCGCTAATGAAGAAGACGAAACCAGCCGGAGCACTGGTGCGTGCCTACTTCGCATCCTTACCACCCGATGCGCGAAGAAACCTCCGGAAGCTCCGCGAGGCCATTCGCTCCGCGGCGCCCGGCGCCGTAGACGCTTTTAGTTACGGGATTCCCGCCTTCAAGCTCGACGGGCGGCCGCTGGTGTGGTACGCCGCCTGGAAACACCACACCAGCCTGTACCCGATCACCGCAGCGATCAGGCGCGCCCATGCGGCCGGCCTCGAGGGATACGAGACCTCGAAGGGTACCGTCCGCTTTCCCCTGACGAAGCCGCTGCCATCGGCTCTGGTGAGGCGACTGGTTAAGGCCCGTATCGCCGAGTTACGCAAGAAGGCGATGGCATGAGCCGCATGCCATAGGTGGGGAGCCCACGATGACGGTATCCGTCTTTATCGGCACCAGCCTCGACGGCTTCATCGCGCGACCGAACGGCGATCTCGACTGGCTGCCCGAGGGTGGCGGCGAACCGCACGGCTACAACGAGTTCATGGCCAGCGTCGATGCCCTGGTGATAGGTCGCAAGACCTTCGAGAAGGTCTTGACCTTTGGAGCCTGGCCCTATGGTGACAAGCGGGTGGTGGTCCTGAGCAGCCGCCCGGTCGACTTGTCGGCGGCCCACGGAGGCGTGGTTGATCAGATGGCCGGATCTCCGGCTGAGATCATATCGCGACTCGCTGCCGGTGGTGCTCAGCACCTCTACGTGGACGGTGGGATCACAATCCAACGCTTTCTGCGGGAGGGGCTCGTTCACCGTCTCATCATCACCCGCGTGCCGGTACTCATCGGAGAGGGGATTCCTCTCTTCGGGTCCCTGCCCCGCGACCTTCGCCTCCGTCACGTGGCGACCCGGCATTACCCGAGCGGCCTGGTTCAGAGCGACTACACTGTCTTGTCCTAGCACCCCCCTCACAGGAGCCTCAGCGGATGCATCGCGTCCGTCAGCAAGACCTGCCCTTTCAAGGCAGCTCTCACCAGTTCGGGTCCACGGTCGCCGATGTCGTCCATTTCGAGGACAGGATCCTGCTCCCCTACCGGCCGCGCCTCGTTGTGTTCTACGCCGGTGACAACGACTTGGCGATGGGCCGCACGCCTGAGCAGGTGGTGGGCGACTACCGGGCGTTCATCGCCCGCCTGCGGTCTGCCCTGCCCGCAGCTCGCGTCGCGTTCGTCTCGATCAAGCCGAGCCCGTCGCGCCGAGCCTACATCGATCGGGTGTGGGAGACGAACCGACGAATCCGGATGGAGATCGCCCGCCGACAGCCTGCAGGCCTATCTCGACATCTTCACGCCGATGCTCGATGCCACCGGGGAGCCGCGTGGCCCAAGCATGCGTGGGCACGCTGCGATCACCCGCTTCGATTGCCCAACACTCTGGCTACGTGACTGAGCTTGGTCCCCTACTGGCGAGATGGCTCGAGCTCCTCACCAACGGCATCCGCAGGGCTCGAGGCCCGACGCGCTTTCGCCGAATCGTCACGCCCGTTCCTGGAATCGCGTAGCGGGCGGTGGATGGGATCGGCTCCGATGGTGCCGACGAGGGACCTGCGGTACTCGGGGGCGCTCACCCGCTCGAGCTCGGCCCGAGCGTGCTCGAGTCGCTTCCCGATACCGAGCCGCTCCGCCTCGTCCTGGTGGCCGGCACGGGACAGGAACTCGCTTAGGCTCCGGGCATGACGCTCCCAGAGCGCCACATCCCGCTGCTGCTGGATCACGAGGCGCTCCTGGTACCAGTCACTCGCAAGCAGCGCTTCCCGGGTGAAGAGCGCACGAATCTCAGTATGACTCGCGTCTTTGCCGTCGTAGGTCCCGTAGGCCATGATGTGGAGCAGCGCCTTGAGCGGAGGGCAGAGATCCTCGATCGTGCCGTCCGTAAAGTACGCTTCCGCCACGCGCTGCTGCGCCTCGACGATGTTGTTGACCCCATCGGCGAAGACGGCCGGATCCTGAATCTCGGGCTTGAGGATCTCCTCCGTGAACACGGTCGTGGGGTTGTCGAACACGCGCCCGAAGAAGGTGTGCACGAACTTGGCCGTGATGCGGTAGCCGAGCCGGCTGGCGAGCACCTTATTCCCGGCGAACTCGTAGTCCTCGAGCTTCTCCAGGTGCCCGGCCTTGATCAGCCGCTTCGGGTCGCGCTCGTGGGGGAATAGCCGGCACCAGATCTCGGGCACCAGCAGGCTGACGTCGTGGTCCATTCGGCAGTGGGGGCCGATGAAGCCCGCGGCCGAGCTGAGGCCTGCGTACCCGGTGAGCAGCATGGAGACCAGCGCGTTGTTGAGATCGGCGGTGGCCGCCAGCGCGTTGAAAGGGCCTTTGGTGAGGGCCCCCTCCGACCCTGCCCCGGTAGTGCTCGGCGACGTCCCCGTCAGCGAGCACACATAATCCATGAACAGCTCGGGCAGCTCCTGATAGTGGATGGGTCCGTACACGCAGAGCGGGCGGATCCCGTCATCGGGCCGGTTGTTCCGGCGGCCCGACAGCACGCTGATCACCGGAAAGAGCACCGGCGCGTGGAGCGGCAGCCGGCGGCTGAGCCTGGCACCCATCTCGGCGACGTACCGGTCGCGGGGTCGCGCGAGATCCGGCCGGACCTGCAGATAGCGCGGGTTCTTGCTCGGCTTGCCGCCGACCAAACGTGGCTCGGCCGAGCAGATCGAGTAGCCGCCGTCCGTGCGTGCCGTGTTTTTGGCCACGTGCTCGCGCATCGGTTGGGTAAAGGCGTCGTGTCCCGCCACATCCTCGAAAATGCGCTGGGAGTCTTCCTGGGTGAGCGGCTGAAAATTCGAGCAGAAGAGTCCGGGACCCGCCATGTCCTGCTCGGTCTGCCGGTCGAGGCCCGGATGGATGGCATCGTCGGGGCGCTGGAAGAGTCTGAACTCGCAGTTCTGCGCCAGCTTGAGGCTCGGGTGGCCGTCGTATTCCCCGGGAAGCCCGATCAGCCGCCGCGCCAGGACCACCACCGAGGCTGTGATATCGTCCTCCATCTGTACCTTGTCGGCCGCGACGAAATCCTGCCTCAGCTTGTACGTCCGCCAGGCGCCGTTTTCCTCGCGGCCGATCCGGAGATAGCTGGCGACGAGGCGCCGCCCCTCGTACTTGAGCTCGTGTCCAGGTGCGCCGTTGATGATGTCGACGCTGAAACGGGAGCGCCAATCGTCGCCCCACTCCGGCCGGTAAAAGCGCTTGACCACGAAGACCAGGGCCCGCACGTGGTTGGGGATGTTCTCGAGCCAGGCGTTGTACTCCGGAGTGAACTCGGCTGGATTGGGTGTGAGCAGCTTGATCACCGAGCCGAGCGAGCGATCTGGAGACAGGAGGGGACGCGAGGGTCCCTGTCCGTCGCCGGTCCGGAGCTCGGGCAGCCGCACGTCGTCATAGTCCCGGCGGAAAACGGCCTCGACGATCGCCATGTCCTCCTCGAAGCTCTGCACGTAGAAGGTGCCCGGCAGTACCGCGTCGACCAGGCTCTTGCTGATCTCCGACTTTCCACCGCCGGAGACGGTGCAGGGCTTGTGGCAGAAGGCGCCCTCCGGGACCGTCCCGATCAGCCGCCAGCTGGGCGCCGATTGGTGCTTGGCCATGCGGATTTTATAGCCGCTTGGGTGGATGTAGATCCGGCCCGGCAGGAGCTTCAGATGCTGCTCCTGACCCTTCCTGACCCACTTGATGTCCTGGCGATGGACATCGATCTCCATGTCCTCCGGCATGTAGTGGATCTCGGGATAGATCGCGTCCGTCGCATAGCCCGATTCGTGGACCTTCGCCCGCTGCCCCAAGAGCCCGAGTACCTCCGCCAGCCGGTGGGTCGCGCTCACCACCCTCACGAGGTCCGGCACGAAACGGTCGCCCAGGTTGAAGGTCGCGAAGGCCAGGGTCCCCCCTGCGTGCTCCTCCTCCGCCAGGCCGAACAGGTTCGCGCTGTAGCTGATCTGAGTCTTGACCTCCTTCTTGCAGTAACCGAAATAGTTGTCGGCCAGGATCGTCACCATCACGCCCTCGAAGCCGCGGGATGTGATCTTGAATGGCCTGCCGTCGTTGTACAGCTCGCTCTCATCGGACCAGCACATACCCGCGGCGTGCTCCGCTTCGCTGGCCCGGCTCATGTGCGGCAGGCCAAGATCTTTCTTGCGCAGGCGGGTGAGATGTGGCGCCAGGATGATGCAGCCGCTGTGGCCGGTCCAGCCGTCGACGTCGAGCGCAGCGTCGTGTGCCGGCAGGTAGGGGTCGCCGGCGTTTCCGAAGATGCTCTCCAGGAAGTCCAGGTTCGAGACCAGGCCGCCGGGAACGAAGAATCGCACTTCCATGCGTTTTTCCGGGAGTACTCTCGGCACTGCGGGACACACCAGCGGCCGCAGCAGCAGCGACACCATAGTCTCCACCGGCTCCGGCCAGCTCGCGGTGAAAGGCAGGCGCATGAGCTCGGTCGGTGGGCGGAGCGCCGCCTGCAGCAGCCGGAGGTATGCCACGAGGGGCACGCGCATCTTGTCCGCGGGAATCGGGAGACCGCCCTCGGCCACGTGAAACACGCCTTGGGTCGTGCGGCGATCATTGGCGGGGTTGTGAAGCACCCCGTTGTCGAGCCGATAGCTCGAGACCAGCTCGTTATGCCACGCGTCCGCCTCGATCGGCAAGGAGAGCTCGCGCGCGAGGCCATAGTGATCGAGAATGAGCGTCTCTCCCGGGAGCCGGACCGGGTCGGGAAACCCTGCGGCCCCCAGAAGCCCATTGATGTAATGCTGGATCCGCCGGTCGGCGGGGCACAGGTGCTCGGAGAGCAGGCGCGTCTGCTCCCGATATCGGGCGAAGAGATCGCCCGCAAGCTGGTGCACGTCCTCGTCGCCCGTGTCTGCCGGCACCGGGACACCCATGGCCGCGAGCTTGAGCAGGATCGAGCGGACGGCCACACGCCGTTCCGGCAGCCATACCGCGCCGTCGGGCCGGAGTCCCACGGCACGCTCGAGCTCCATGCTCCCCCTCCCTGCCAGGATTACACAGCGACTCTCAGGACCAACGTCTCACCCGGCAGCCTATCCGTCAACTGTGGGACGCCGGTTGTCGGCCCGATCGAACTGGCGGCGGCGGTATAGCGGTCATCTGAGGCGGCCAGCCCGGGCACCGCTAGCCGATCGCCACCTTCGGAGCGTAGAATTGATCCAGAGACTCTTCGGGGTGCCCTTTCCTCGCCAAACACCGGAGGTACACAGTGAATCGGGTCGCCGATCCCCAGCACGGCACCTCGCCCATTCGTCTCGCCGCACTCGTGCTTGCTGTCGCCATCGCGGGAGTGCGAGCCGTGCCCGCGGCCGCGCAGAGCTCCGATAGCCTCGCCGCCAGCCGCCACCTGGCAGTCCGTGCAGCCCGGCTCATCGACGGGCGGGGCGGCCCGCCACTGCAGAACGCAGTGATCCTCATCGACAGCACCCGCATTACTGCGGTCGGCGCCGATCTCGCAATACCTGCCGGCACAAGAGTCATCGACCTCGGTCAGGCGACGCTGCTCCCCGGCTTGATCGACTGTCATACCCACATAGCCGCAGGCGACCCAGGCGATTACTACGAGGGACTCTTTCGACGCAGTCCGATCGACTATGCCGTGGCCGCGCCGACATTCGCCCGCCGCACGCTCGAAGCCGGCTTCACCACCGTCCGGGACGTCGGTGCCGCAGAGTTTATCGACGTCGCGCTACGACGGGCGATCGATTCAGGGTTGGTCGTCGGACCGAGGATGCAGGTTGCGACGCTCACCGTGGGAGCGACCGGCGGTCACGGTGACGTGGTCGGCTTTTCTCCCTATATCAAGTTCGGCCAATTCTCCGGGCTGGCTGACGGCGTGGATGAGATCCGGAAGCTGATCCGGTTTGAGATCAAGAACGGCGCCGACCTCATCAAGATCCTGGCGAGCGCGGGTGTGCTATCGGAGGAACAGTCGGTCGGGGCGCCCCAGTTCTCACAGGAGGAGATGAACGCGGCGGTTCAGGAAGCCGCGATGTGGGGGCGGAAGGTCGCGGCCCATGCCCATGGCGCGGAGGCGATCAAGCGCGCAGTGCGCGCCGGCGTGGCCTCCATTGAACACGGCAGCCTGCTCGACGATGAGGGCATCCGACTCATGAAGGAGCACGGGACTTTTCTCGTGGCCGACGTCTACAATGACGACTACATTCTTGCCGAGTACAAGCGACTGCGGTTTCCCGAGCGAATCCTGGACAAGGAGCGGCAGATCGGCAAGCTCCAGCGCGAGAACTTCCGTCGTGCGGTGAAAGCCGGGGTGAAGATCGCCTATGGGACGGACGCCGGCGTGTTCCCCCATGGCTGGAACGGGAAGCAGTTCGCGCACATGGTGCGTTATGGCCTGACACCGATGCAGGCCATCCAGTCCGCCACCCAAAGCGCCGCCGAGCTCCTTGGTCTGGCCGACGCGGTAGGTACGGTATCCAATGGGCGGTATGCGGACATCGTCGCGGTGGATGGCGACCCCTTGAAGGACATTACCGAGCTGGAGCGGATCACCTTCGTCATGAAGGGTGGGGTAGTTTACAAGGATGCGCATAGCACTGTTCGATAGCCGGCACCCCCGAGACCGAGGCCGCTGTCCTTTTGCAGCGCCACCTTCAGCCGGAGCGTTGACCGTATGACTATTCGAGGGTGGAGCACGACCGGAGCCCTGGCGACCTCGCTCTCGCTCGTTTTGGCTGCCTGTGCACCAGAGCAGGCGCCTCGCGCCGTTCCGGGTGCCGGCCACAAGGAGGTCGCGACAATGCACGCCCGCGGCACGTTCGAGGTGAAGTTGGCCCCCCAGGCGCCGAGCGGCAACGCTCAGGACTCGGCCTTCGGTCGCATGACGATGGACAAGCAATTCCGCGGCGATCTCGCGGGGACCGCTCAAGGGCAGATGCTGACCGCGATGTCCCCGGCGCAAGGGTCCGCCGGCTATGTCGCCATCGAGCGCGTGACTGGCAAGCTGCAGGGTCGCACGGGCACCCTCGTGCTCCAGCACAGCGGCACCATGGACCGAGGCGCACAGCAGTTGACCATCTCCGTGGTGCCGGACTCGGGTACCGGTGAGTTGGTGGGGCTGGCGGGCCAGAGGGTCATCATCATCGCGGACGGGAAGCATTCATACGAGTTTGAGTACCGTCTGCCCGCTCCCTCGTGACTGGTCGCCACCTCACAACTCCGCAGAACTCCCTTCAGGCGAACTGACGATCTATGGTGTCAGCCGGCGAAGCACTCAAACGGTTGCGAGAGGGCAACCTCAGATTTGCCTCGAACGTGGGCAGCTCCGACGCTCCCCTGAGCCACAGCCGGCGCGCGGCACTGGCGACGGGGCAACAGCCGTTCGCAATCATCCTGGGGTGCTCGGATTCGCGCGTGCCGGCGGAGATGGTGTTCGATCAGGGCCTGGGGGATTTGTTCGTGATTCGGGTTGCCGGCAACATCGTCGCCCCCTCCCAGGTCGGCAGCGTCGAATTCGCCGCCGCCCGCTACGATACACGGCTGGTCGTAGTCCTCGGCCACTCGCAGTGCGGGGCGGTTGTAGCCACCCTCGAAGAGCTGCAGAGGCCCACCGAAAACCAGTCCCGCAACCTGCACGCGATCGTAGACCGGGTGCGGCCCTCGGTCGAGGCACTGCTGGCGACCGACCTCAGGCACGACCTGGCGGCGCTGGTAACGCAGGGAGTTCGGGCCAACATCCGCGCCTCGGTGGACCACCTCCGGCACGGGTCTGAGGTGCTCGAGCAGTTGATCCAGGATGATGGCCTGCGGGTCGTCGGCGCCGAGTACTCCTTGGAGACCGGCGTGGTAGAGTTCTTCGATGGCGCGTCAATCTAGGCCGCCCGCGTGAGCCAACGGAGGTAGGAAGCCGCATTTCAACAGCTCGACCTCGTCGGCGCCCTTGAGTTGGTTGCGGCTACTTTTTGGAGCCCCTGCACGGCCGCGATGTGGGGTAGATTGGTTCGGTAACCGGCAGAGCCTCCAACGCGTTCTGGGGCGGTCATGCCAATCCTGAGTACCATGGGCATCTTCATCACATACCCCTGGCTCGCCGCTGTCCTCGGGGTGGTCCTGCTGGCGGTCGGGGGCCGGCCCGGGGGCCGAGCCGCCACCGTTGCCGGCGTCATGTGGCTGCTGTACGCCCTCTACGAGACTGGGATGAAGCAGCGCTGGCTGTGCACCGGAGAGTGCAACATCCGGGTCGACCTGCTGCTCGTCTATCCGATGCTGATGGTCCTGACCGTGGTTGCCGCGGTGAGCCTTCTTCGCGCTGGGGCACGAACCAAAGGGTAGCTACATATGGAAACGGTCGTGGGCCTGATCGGTGCCACCGTCGTTGGTGCCGGAGGTTGGTGGCTGGGCGCCCACGTCGGGGTGATGACGGCCTTCATGCTGAACATGGTCGGCACGGGCATTGGTTTGTACGCCGGACGCAAGGCCGCCAGGCACTATCTCGATTAGTTCGCGCACGGAGGCACGGTGATCCACCAGTACCACAGCTTCCGCGACTTTTACCCGGACTATCTCGCGGAGCACAGCCAGCCGACCACACGCCGGCTCCACTTTGCAGGAACCGTGTTGGTCCTGGTGGCGCTGGTAGCGGCGGTGTGGACGCGGGAGTGGCGCTGGCTGCTGGCCGCGCCGGTCCTGGGCTACGGCTTGTCGTGGCTCGGCCACCTGGTGTTCGAGCGCAACCGGCCCGCTACCTTCAAGCACCCGCTGTACAGCCTGGCCGGAGACTT
>JBDTUV010000042.1:0-11803 GCA_040007575.1 Gemmatimonadales bacterium | reverse complement strand
CGGCCGATCGCCCGGCCGCGCCGTTCGGGCGGGATGCAAGCGCCGATCAGTGCCAGGCTCCCGGGTACGAGCAACGCAGCTCCCAGTCCCTGCACCGCCCGGCCCAGGATGAGCCACTCGATGCTGGGCGCAAGGGCGCACGCGAAGGAGGCGGCCGCGAAGAGTCCGGCTCCGATGGCAAAGACCCGGCGCCGGCCTACTTTGTCACCGAGGGCGCCCCCCAGGAGGAGGAGGGCCGCCATGACCAACGCGTAGCTCTCCACCACCCATTGGACTTCAGCCGCCGTGGCGCCCAGCGCTTCCTGAAGTATGGGCAAGGCAACGTTCACCACCGTACCGTCGATGAACGCCATACTCGAGCCGAGGATGCTGGCGGCCAGCACCCAGCGCTCAACTCGCGAATTTGCGGCAGCCGTCATGGTTTGGGTCGCATCTCCATCGCCAAGTTTAGCCACAGCACGCCCGCTTAGCGTACCGGACCAGATCCGGCCGGTTGACACGACAATTTAGGTGACACTATCCTTTAGCACTTCCTGCCAGACGTTCGACAAAATTCCAAGAGTTTGAGTTTCCAAGACGGAGGGATATGCCGGCCACTCCCGTCACCAATCTCACGAGCGTGGACTACGCCGTCATGGCGATCTACTTCGTCGTGGTGCTGGGCGTGGGCTGGATTCTCCGGCGGGTCATGCGGACGAGCACGGACTTCTTTCTCTCCGGCCGTTCTCTTCCGGCATGGATCACCGGCATCGCCTTCATCTCGGCAAACCTCGGCGCCCAGGAAGTCATCGGCATGGGAGCCTCGGGCGCCAAGTACGGCATAGCGACGAGCCACTTCTACTGGATCGGCGCCATCCCGGCCATGGTGTTCGTGGGACTCTTCATGATGCCGTTCTACTACGGCTCGCGGGCTCGCTCGGTGCCCGAGTATCTTCGGCTCCGCTTCGACGAGAAGACCCGGACCTTGAACGCGGTCTCGTTTGCCGCGATGACGGTCTTTTCTTCCGGCGTCTCGATGTACGCCATGGGAAAGCTCTTCAACCTCCTCCTCGGGTGGAG
Organism: Gemmatimonadales bacterium; assembly: GCA_040007575.1. Classification (GTDB taxonomy): domain Bacteria; phylum Gemmatimonadota; class Gemmatimonadetes; order Gemmatimonadales; family GWC2-71-9; genus CAVVWJ01. The sequence continues at coordinate 10,744 of JBDTUV010000042.1, read as the reverse complement.
CTTCGACGTCAGTATTCTGGTTTCGGCGCTGATCGTGCTCTCGTATGTGCTGCTGGGCGGACTCACCAGCGCCATCTATAACGAAGTGCTCCAGTTCTTCCTCATCGTGTTCGGATTCGTGCCGCTGGTCTGGCTTGGCCTCCACGCAGTCGGCGGCTGGGAAGGTCTGACCGCCCGGCTAGCCGAGGTCTCGTCCGCGCGCGGGTTCCCGGCCAATGCATACACATCTGCATGGACCAATCTCGGAGACCCCTCCCACAACCCCGTGGGCGTCGAGTGGTTCGGCCTGGTGATGGGGCTCGGGTTCGTGCTCTCCTTCGGATACTGGTGCACCGACTTCCTGGTGGTGCAGCGCGCCATGGCCGCGGATTCGATGACGGCTGCGCGGCGCACCCCACTCATCGCCGCCGTGCCCAAGATGCTATTCCCCTTCCTGGTGATCCTGCCGGGCATGATCGCCCTGGTACTCGCGGGAGGTCGCGCAGGGGGTGCGGGACAGGGGCTCGTCCCCGCCAAACTCGCCGCCAATGGGGCTCCGCTCCTCGATAGCGCGGGCCGCATCGTGCTCGATTACGACCTCGCCACTCCGATGATGCTGGTCCACCTCTTTCCCGCGGGGATGCTGGGGCTCGGGCTCACCGCGCTGCTCGCGTCGTTCATGTCGGGGATGGCGGGGAATGTGACCGCCTTTAACACGGTATGGACCTACGACATTTATCAGAGCCACATCCGGCGCGGCGCATCCGATGCGCACTACCTGATGATGGGGCGGATCGCGACTGTGGGCGGGATCGTGCTGGCCATCGGGGCGGCGTATTTGGCCAGCGCGTTCAACAACATCATGGACCTGCTTCAGCTGGTCTTCGCGTTCGTCAACGCCCCCTTGTTCGCCACCTTTGCGCTGGGCATGTTCTGGCGCCGCAGTACCGGGCACGGTGCCTTTGCGGGCCTTCTATCCGGTACCATCGCCGCGGCGATCCATCACGGGCTCACCCTGCCTGCCGGCGCCCACCCGGGGGTGAAGGGAGGCTTCCTCGGCGTCCTGCACACCTACCCGAGCGAGCTCGCGCAAACCTTTTGGACCGCGATCATCGCCTGGACGACCTGCCTCGTGGTCACCATTCTGGTGAGCCTGGCGACGCGTCCCAAGCCGGAGGAGGAGCTACGGGGGTTAGTCTACTCTCTGACCCCGCGACAGACCGATGAGGGTTTGAGCTGGATCCGCCGTCCCTGGGTGCTGGCGGTGGTGGTGCTCGGGCTGACCCTGGCCCTTAACTTCGTGTTCTTCTAGAGGTTTTCATGAGCGGATCAACTGGGCTGGACGTGCGCTTGCCGATCGGGGGACTGTTCACGGCTCTTGGCCTGGTCCTTACCGGCTACGGGCTGGCCACGGCCGGAGATCCGTCGCACTACGCCCGATCGCTGTCAGTCAACATCAACCTGTGGTGGGGACTGGTGATGTTGATATTCGGACTGGCACTGCTCGCGGCTGTCTGGCTTTCGCGCCGTAAGCCCTCTGGCCTGGGGCCGCAGTGAGACGGCAGGGATCGGCAACGGAGCATCAAACCGACTCTCTAGCGTCGGCGTGGCCTGCACTGCACGTTGAGGTACGCGCTGGGAGCTGGGAGTCAGGCGTCAGGTGCCAATAGCCAATAGCCAATAGCCAATAGCCACTACCCCGGAGGCCACCATGCCCACCTACATCTCCATGCTCACCTACACGCAGCAAGGCATCGCCGGCATCAAGAAGGGGCCCGAACGGCTGGAGGCCGCCCGGCAGGCATATAAAAAAGCCGGCGGCGAGCTGAAAGCATTTTATCTGACGATAGGGCGGTATGATGCCGTGGCGATCGCCGAGCTCCCGGACGACACTGCACTGGCCAAGATGATGCTGGGACTCGGGGCGCTGGGGAACGTGCGGACGGAGACACTGCGGGCGTTCAATGAAGCGGAGTTCCGGAAGATCGTGGGTGAGCTGTCCTGAGGCGCTTCTACTCGATTAGCGCCTCAGGAAGACCTTCAGGCAGCTTTCCCCCCCGCGAGGGCGTTGAGCTCGAGGTTGAGCTTCCCCATGATATGCTGCAAGGCGGCCAGGGCTTCGTCCGCTCCGGTCAGGTTGCCACCGTGGCCCATCAGCTCACCTGAGACTATGTCGAAGGAGCTACTCTCCCGACGAAGCCGGCGTAGGAGCGGCCGCAGGATGGGTCCGTACGATCCGGCGCCAGACCTTCTCAGCCATCCACGAGCGGAAGTTGTCCAGGATCTCGTACACCGTCGGGATCACCAGCAGCGTCAGCAAGGTGGAGGTGATGACGCCACCGATCACGGCTCGCCCCAGCGGCGCCCGGAAGTCGGCGCCCTCTCCCCGGCCGAGCGCCACCGGGATCATCCCGGCGATCAGGGCGATCGTGGTCATCATGATAGGACGGAGTCGAATCCTCCCGGCCTCTATCAGCGCCTCCCGCAGCGGCGTCCCGCGCTCGTGCTCCCACTTGGCGAAGTCGATGAGCAGGATCGCATTCTTGGCCACGATCCCCATCAGCAGGATCACCCCGATCAGGCTCATGATGTTGAGTGTGTCGTGGGTGACGATCAGCGCCAGGACCACGCCGATGAGTGACAGCGGGAGCGAGATGAGGATAGCTAGCGGGTCCAGGAACGAGCCGAACTGGACCACCAGGATGAGGTACATGAGCAGCACCGCTGCGCCCAACGCGGTGAAGATGCGGGTAAAGACCTCCTGTTGATCTCGCGCTTCACCTCCCTGGGTGATGCGGTAACCCGGTGGCAGCCGGAGGCTCTCCAGCGTGGCATTGATGTCCCGGGTCACTTCGGTCAGCGAGCGTCCCTGCGTGTTGGCCTGGACGTTGACCACGGTCTCGCGGTTGAGGTGGTTGATCTGCGCCGGACCGAGTGCCTCGCGGATGCTGGCCACCTGGCCCAGCGGCAGGGTCACCGGCCGCCCCTCTGCACCGGTAATCACCAGCGGCAGCCGCTCCAGATCTATCGTCCGCCTCCGGGCTTCGGGGGTCAGCCGCACCGTCACGTCGCGAGTTTCCCCGGTAGGATCGACCCAGTCGCCGGCGTCGATGCCGGCGAACGCTGGGCGCAGAGACTGCGCGACCTGCGCCACCGTCACGCCGAGCGAGCCGGCTAACCCGCGGTTGAGCTCCACTACCAGCTCGGGCCTCTCGCCCCGGGTGGATAGCCCGACATCAACCGCACCCGGGACCTTGCGCACCAGCTCCGCGGCGCGCGAGGCCAGGCGGGTCAGGACCGTCGGATCCTGACCGCGCATCTCGATCTGGATCTGCTTCATGGCGCCGCCGAAGCCGCTGGTGAACACCGAGACACTGGCCCCGCCGACCCGCCCCAGCTCGCGCCGCAGCATGCTGCCGAGCTCATCCTGGCTGATGTCTCGCTCCGCCTTGGGAATAAGGCGGACGTAGATCAATGCCTGGTCCACCCCCGGGGCACGAAACGGAATCGGGGTGCCCACCGCGGTATAGGTGTAGGCCACCTCCTTATGCGCCCGCGCGATCCGCGATACCTCGTCTGATTTAAGCCGGGTATACTCGAGATTCGATCCCGGAGGTGTCTCGACGATCAGGCTCACCTCGCTCCGGTCGCTCACCGGGATGAACCCGGCACCGCCTACGGTGGCCTGGAGCACGATCGCACCGACGAACGACCCCACTGCGATCAATACCATCGCGAGCCGGTGATCGAGCGCCCAGGCGATCAGCTTCTGATACCGCTGCGCCTGGCGGTCGAACCACCGATTGAAGCGGTCGAGCGTCCTGGCGATGGGGTTGCGCCGCTCGTGCGCCTCCGTCTGGGGGTCGGCCCAATACGCCGAGAGCATCGGATCCAGGGAGAAGCTCACGAAGAGGGAAACCAGCACGGCGCAGGCGATGGTCAATGCGAATGGCTTGAACCATTGCCCCGCGATGCCATACATGAATGCCACCGGCACGAAGACCGCGACGATCGAGAACGTGGTAGCGGCCACGGCGAGTCCGATCTCGTCGGTGCCCTCGATCGAGGCCCGCATGTGCTCCTTCCCCATCTCGATGTGCCGGACGATGTTCTCCCGCACCACGATGGCGTCGTCGATCAAGATGCCGATCGAGAGCGACAGGCCGAGCAATGACATCGTGTTCAGGGTGAATCCGAAGGCCCAGATGGCGATAAAGCTGGCCAGCGCCGATACCGGCAGCGCCAGTCCGGTGATGACCGTCGAGCGCCACGAGTTCAGGAAGAGGAACACCACCAGCACGGTCAGCAGAGCGCCCTCGATCAGCGCTTCCTGCACGTTGGCGACGGCCCGGCTGACCCGCTCGCCAGCATCCTGGACGATCTCGAGCTTCACGCCGGCAGGCATACCGCGCTGCAGGCCTGCAACACGGGCCCGGATCTGATCGCTCACCTGGGTGGTGCTGTATCCCTTGGATTTGATGACCTCGAGCCCAACCGCTTGCAGGTCGTTGTACAGCGCCAGCGTACGGGGCTCCTCCGTCCCGTCGTACACCTTGGCAACCTGACCCAGGCGGATCGTCTGACCCTGCCGCTCGGCCACTACGATCTTGGCGAAATCCGCCGGCCCTTCGGCCCGGCCCTGCAGCCGGATCGTGCGCTCATCCAGCTCACCATTTAAGCGGCCGACCGGCGCGGCCAGGTTCTGAGACTGAAGCGCCTGCACGACCTGGGAGACGCTGATACCGGATGCCTCCAGCGCCTGGGGCTGAAGTTCGACTGTCATCTCCCGCTTGATATTGCCCACTACACTTACCTGGGCCACTCCCGGGACCGCGCGCAGCGCGCGAGCCACGCCGGGGTCGGCCAGCCGGCTCAGGGTGGTGGCCGGCACGGAGGCCGATGTGAGTGTCATCGTCATGATCGGCTGCTCCGAGGGATCGAACCGGGTGAGCACCGGCTCCTCCATCTCGACCGGGAGGTCATCCCGCTTGGTGGAGATGGCGTCCCGGATATCCTGTGAAGCCTGCTGGATCGGCTTCTCGAAATCGAAGAAAATCGTGCAGGAGGCAAGACCGTCGGTGCCGAAACAGGTGGATTTCTCGCCGTCCACGCCGCTGATGCCGAAGATCGCGTCTTCGATCGGGTCGATGATTTCCCGAGTGACCTCCGAGGGAGAGGCCCCCGGATAGACGATCGTGAGCCCGATGACCGGCTGCTGAATGTCAGGGAACTCATCGGTGTGCAGATTCAACAGCGCGAAGATTCCGAAGACCACCAGCGCCACCATGGCGGTGACGGTGACGATGGGCCGCCTGATGGCAAAGTCGGAGATGAACATCAGCGGCTGGCCTCCTCCTCTACAGTGATCCGAACCGCCGCCCCTTCGGTCACTCCTTGGGCCGAGCCCAGGAGCACGGTGTCTCCCGGCGTGATGCCGGAGTGTATCTCCACCAGCTCGGTGGCCTCGTCACGTACGCCCAGCCGCACCGGCACGACCTCGACCTTGCCAGCCTTGAGGCGGTGGATAACCGGCGCCGTTCCCCGGCGATCCACGGCCGACGTGGGCACGGCGACGGCACGGCGCGCATCGGTGGCCACCCGGCCTTCGGCGTAGAGGCCGGACACGAGAGACTGCCCGGCGTTGGGAATCACGACATAGATCCTCACCTGCCGGGTAGCCGGATCCACCGCCGGGTTGATTCGCTCAATGCGCCCGCTGAAGCGGCGGTCATAGCCGGTCACGTTGAACTCCACCGATGCCCCCACCTTGAGACGGTCGATCTCCTCGACCGGCACGGTGGCCTCGAGACGGAGGCTGCTGAGATCAACGATGGTGAAGAGGGCCGCACCCACCTGCACGACATCGCCCGCATCAACTTCCCGCTTGCTCACGGCACCGCTGATGGGTGCGCGAACCATTGTGTTGCCGAGCTGCTTCTCGGCCAGCGCTAGTCGCGCCCGTGCGTCGGCCAGGGCCCCCTCGGCGTTGGTGGCGTTCAGCTGAGCTGTTTCGAGGTCGCGCTCGGGCAGCGCGCCCGCCTGGGCGAGCCGGCTGGAGCGCTCCGCGTTCCGCTGGGCGATCTGCAGCGCGGATTCAGCGCTCCGCACCGCGGACTTGGCGGAGAGATAGGCGTCACGCACGGCACTATCATCGAGACGGGCGAGCAACACGCCCTCGCGTACCCGCTGTCCTTCGTCGGCGAAGGTGCGCTCCACCTGCCCGCCCATTTCCGCGCGGACCCTGGCCTCAGTCCTCGCCTCCAGTGTTCCCGAGATCGGAGGGCCGCTGCGAAGCTCTTCCAGCTTCGCCACTGCGATGTTCTCCCGGCCGACCAACACCACCGGATCTGCAGCCGCCATTCCGGTGTCGGTTGCCTTTTGCTTGCACGAGGCGAGAGCAAGGCTGAGCACCGCCAGCACAGCCCAGGAGTGTTTCTGCCCGAATTGACCCCGCTGCTCGCTCATCATTGGCCTGCCGCCCCCGGTTGGGTTGATCCTGTGAAGTCGCTCCCCGCAGTCGGCGGCGGCGGCGGCTGATACATCGGTGTGCTCGACGTTGGCCTGGTCGAAGCAGACGCCGCTGCGCCCAGTACGGCCGCGCCGGGCGCCCCGGCCAGGGGAAGCGCGGGAAGCAGCAGGATGCGCACCTTGGCCACCTGAAGATCCCGGGCCGCGCGGGCACGGCTGGCCTGCGCCTGCTGGAGCTGGATGCGGGAATCGAGCAGCTCGGTCTGGGTCGAGATTCCCTCGCGGTAACGCAGCTCGGCGATCTGGTAAGCGCGCGCCGCCTGCTCCACTGTTCCGGCGCTGGCCTGCCAGGCGGCGTCAGCGGCCTCGAGCTGGGTAGCGGCGTTACGCGCGTCCACCTCGGCAAGCTCATGGGTTTGCTGAAGGCGCAGCTCCGCTTCACTCAGGTTGGCGCGGGCCACGTCCTCCTCCCCGCCGATGCGACCGCCAGTGAAGATGGGCAGCTGAAGCCCGAGCGATACCACCCAGTCGTCGACGAATCGCGCCCCGAACGGAGAGACCTTTTCAGGATATCCGAGCTGGGCGTACTGCGACGTGAGTGCCACCTGAGGCAGGCGTTGGCCCCGGGCCACCCGAAGAAGACCACGCTGCGCCGTGACCGCCTCTGCGGCCTGGCGGACCGGAGCCCTCGCCGCCGTCCCCGTGTCACCATTCGTCCCGACCACCTGGAGCAGCCGGACCGAATCCGCCAGCGCAGTGTCGCCGAGCTCGGTGGTGAGGACCAGCGAATCGTCCAGCGGGAAGTCCAACAGGGACTTCAGCCGGAAATACGCCAGGTCTCGATCGGCCCGCCGCTGGATGACAATGGGGCGCTGATTATCGCGCGTCACCCGCGCGCGCAGCAGGTCGAACTCGGACAGATTGCCCACCTCGCGGGCCAGCTGAGTCTGGCTCAGCGTCGTGTCTGCCTGGTCCAGCGTTCCCTGAGCGATGGTAAGGAGGCGATCGGCCAGCGTGGCGTCGTAGTAGGCTCCGGTCGCATCGAGGAGAAGCTGAGCCCGGGCCGAGGTCAGCCCGATCGCGGCGCTTCGAACGCCGGCGCCTGCAGCCTGCGCCTGCCCCCGCACCCGCCCCCCACTGAAGAGGGTTTGGGAAAAGGAGAGGCCGAAGCGGTAGGTGTTCTCTCGACCGAATGGGAGATTCCGGAGGCTCCCGAATGGATCCGCGGCGCTCGCGCACTCGACCGCGCTCTCCAGGGAATCGAGGCGCTGGTCGATCGGCAAACCCGGCTGAGCCACGAACCGGTCGCAGGCGGGAGCAGGTGTGGCGCTGGTGTCGGTGCCGGCCTCGAGGGCGGAAAACTGACTCTGAAGCGTCCGCTGGTAGGACGCGGACCCGTTGAGCTGAGGGAAATATGCGCTCCTCGCGCGGCGGCGCTCTCCCTCCGCCCGGACGAGGCCGGCCCGGGCGATGCCGATCGTCTCGCTGCGCTTCTCGGCGAGCTCGAGCGCCTCGCTCAGCGTGAGAGGGCGCCCCTTCTGGTTCTCCTGAGCGGAGGCCACTGGCGCTGGTAACACAAACAGCAAAAGCAAACACGGAAGCACGGAAGCAGTATGGAAGCACGGAAACCAGCCCAACGATCTACTGGTTCTTTTGTTCGTGCTTTCGCGTTTTTTCTGGCTTCCGTGATTCTTGGGCGGGGTGGTCTTCATCATGAGCTCGCATTGCGGCGGCGTCCGACACCGATCGAGCGGAGGAATAGCCGCACGTACTCGTCCAGGGCCTGCTCCGGCTCGTTCCGGTATAAATCGGGCATGATGTCACGTCCCATCGCGTCCGCGAAGAGCGCACCCATCAACATGGCGGCCGCGGCCGTCTCATCGAACTGAGCCTTGGCCAGACCGGTTTCCCGAAGACGGCGGAGGTAGTGGCGGAGGGCTTTTGCTGCCGCAGCGGGCGGGCTCTGCTCACTGAACATTCCCGGATGCTCTTCGATCTCTCCCATACAGGTGCGGATCAAGGATCTACGCGCCCGCAGCTCCGCGATGTGAGCTTTGGCCCAATCTCTTACTTCGCGCAACGGGTCGCGGGGAGCCTGGGGCAGCAGCTCCGTCACGTTCGAGTGTCCCGCGCGCATGATGGCTTCGCGCATCAGCGCGTCTTTGGAGCCGAAGTGACGAAAGAGGGTGACCTCGTTGACCCCGGCCTGCACCGCGATGCGCCGGGTGGTGGCGCCGCGGTATCCCGCCTCGGCATAAAGGCGCGCGGCGGCGTCGAGTAGCTGGTCCCGGACTGTCATGACGCCAGTATACTGCAAAACTCCGTTGTAAGCAAGTGACTGCTTGCAACCCCCACTTGCGCGCACTGCAACCCCTGGTTAGCGTGTCTTCGTCGCCCCTAAGGGCGGCGCCGATAAAGGCAAACCCGTCGTGAGGCGGGGACGCAAAGCCAGGAGTCCTAAGCGCGTGAGCGACTAGGATGGTCCAGCTGCCGAAGCCGAGCCCCTTGCTCCCTCTTCGGCCTGTCCCAACCGGGATAGGCGTTTCCGTTTCAGACCCCTGCTCGCACGAGTTCGCAGTCGCCGCCACAGGCGCTGCGTTGACGATCGATCTCGATCGGGCAGGGTGCGTCCACACTCTTCTCAACGGAGACTCGAATGCGCCGCACGCTCGTCGTTTCACTGGCCCTGTTCGCGGTGGTTAACGCCCCGGCAGCGGCTCAGACCTGTTTAGGCCTTCCTTCGCACTCGAATGGCCAGATGCAGGTGTCCGGTAATGCCGCGTTCACCGACCTGTCGAACAGCTTCGGCGCTGGCTTCGGGTACGGGCAGCCGGCCGGAATCTTCGGTAGCGCCAACCTCGGCACGACCTCGTACGATGGGTTCAATGGCTCGGCCATCGACCTTGGCGCCCAGGCCGGTTACCAGCTCACCGTTTCCCAGGCGCAGGTGTGCCCCGTAGCCAGCCTTTCGCTCGGCATGGGCCCGAAGGATGTTGACGTCGCCGGCACCGATGTGTCGAGCCGCCAGGGCACCATCGGCTTCGCGATTGGCAAAGTGATGGGCTCGAACCCACGGATGAAGTTCGTTCCGAACGCGGGCCTTGGGCTGGCCTTTCGCAAGCTGAAGCTTGACGATGGCACCAACCCGGCAGTCGAGGCTTCCGAGACCTATGGTCAGGCCTCCGTCGGCGTCGGCCTCATTTTCAACTCGCACATTGCGGTTCGTCCGAGCGTCAGCATCCCGCTGGGCTCCGATGCCAGCAATGACCCGACCTTCGGGCTGACCGTTGCTTATAGCTTCGGCAGCAAGTCGGCTCCAGCCCGCAAGCGCTAGTCTCAAGGGCTGGTCCAGCAAACAACGAACGGGAGCGGCTTGCCGCTCCCGTTTCGTTTTGTGCCCTACCCGGGGAAGCCGTCAATGGTCCGGGTTTTGCTCTACCCGGATTTCGCCGCCTCCAAAGCGGTGCCGATAAAGGCAAACCCGTCGTGAGGCGGGGACGCAAAGCCAGGAGTCCCCAGTGCCAGAGGCACAAGGGATGGTCCAGCTGCCGAAGCTGAGCACGGAGCTCTTCCCTTCGGCCTACCCCACCCGGGGTGGGCGTTCTTATCTCCGGACCTGCCGGTCGAGTTTCGCAGACACCGCCGCTCATCGTTGCGGCGTGCTCGACCCCGTTGCGCAGGGAGCGTCCACACTCAAGTCGGAGACAACACATGCGCCGCAGTCTCGTAGTTACCCTAGCACTGCTTGCGATCGTTCGTGCGACGCCGGCGGTGGCTCAGACCTGTATGGGTATGGCATCGTATTCGACCGGACCGGTGCAGGTGGCCGGCCACGGATCGTTCGTCGCTGGCGCCAACCAGTTCGGTGCCACGGTCGGCTACGGTATCGCCAGAAGCGTGTTCGGTAACGTCGGAATCGCCACGACTTCGTGGGACGGTGCCGATGCTTCCCTGAATTTCGGTGGCCAAGTGGGCTACCAGATGCAGATGAGCAAGGCCCAGATTTGCCCCGTCGCGAGCCTCTCGCTGGGGAACGGGCCTGATGGCGCCGGCTTCAACACGTCGACCCGTTCGGCGACGGTTGGTCTTGCCGTCGGTACCGCGTTCGGCACGAGCCGCATGCAGATCGTACCCACGGTCGGTATCGGCGTGGAAAACCTGCACGCGAACGTCGAAGATACCGGCACGGGCATCTCTGCCTCGGGCTCAGACACCCACGGGATTGCCAACCTGGGCGTGGGTCTGATCTTCAACAGCATCTCCGTTCGTCCCGGCCTGACCATTCCGGTGGGTCTCG
>JBDTUV010000041.1:0-11929 GCA_040007575.1 Gemmatimonadales bacterium | reverse complement strand
CATCAAGTTACTGAAGGCCCTCCGGAGGACGCGCCGGTTCATGCGCCAGGCCGGTGGTTCATAGGGCGCTGCTCCCGGTACTCGATCCGCGAGCCACGCGCCAGATGAGGAGGCGGGCGCCGGCGTTCACCATCACGGTCACCAGGAAGAGCAGGAAGGCGACGTAGGCGAGCGCAGAGAGGTGCAGGTCGCCGACCGCCTCGGAGAACTCGTTGGCGATCGCGGCGGCCATGGTGTAGCCCGGCGCAAAGAGAGAGGCCGCGATCTCGTGCCGGTTGCCGATCAGCATGGTCACCGCCATCGTCTCGCCCAGCGCTCGTCCCAGCCCGAGGATCACCGCCCCGATGATTCCAGAGCGCGCGTAAGGAAGAACGGCAGTGGTCACCGCTTCCCACCGCGTGGCCCCCAGTGCGAGCGCCGCCTCTCGCTGGGTATTGGGGACCGCGAGCAGTACCTCCCGTCCGACCGACATGATGTAGGGCATCACCATGATGGCAAGAATGATCCCGGCCGCCAGCATGGACGGGCCGTAGATCGGTCCCTGGAAGAACGGCAGAAACCCCAGGGTATCGCGGAGGAATGGGAACACGGTGGTGCGGAGCAGGGGAACCAGGACGAAGATGCCCCACAGGCCGTACACCACGCTCGGTATCGCCGCCAGGAGGCCGATGAGAAAGGCGACCGGCTGACGCACCGACTTGGGGGCAAATTCTGTGAGATAGATGGCGACGCCCAGCGAGAGGGGCACTGCGATGAGGAGCGCAATCAGCGAGGACGCCAGGGTGCCGAAGATCAGCGGGAGCGCACCGAACTTCTCGGCTACCGGGTCCCAGACGCTGGAGGTGACGAAGTCGAAACCGAACCGGGCGATCGCCAGCCGGGCACCATCCCAGAGCTCGAACACCAGGAATGCGAGCAGGGTCGGGACCGCCAGGGCGGCCAGCGTCAGCAGCGCCTTGAAGACCCGGTCGCCGTGATTGGCTTGCTCGAGGGACGTGGCCGGTGTCGCGACGGTTGGAGGAACTGTTCCGGTCGAAGCGGTCATGGCAGGATCTTAGAGCACGCGTCACCGGGAACAGTCACGGATTTGTAACGGATGCGTCACGAGGCTCTATTGCGGGCGAGATCCCTGGCACCGAGGGACTTCAGCCGGGAGCGTCGCTACATGGCTAGGAGCTACTTCGGAAGATGTCCAGGCTGGCGCAGGATCTTCTGGCGCACCAACTCGATCACCGGAACCGGTAGGGGAGCGTAGTGCAGGTCTGCGGCCATCCGCTGTGCTGGAGGCTCGAGCATCCAGGTGACGAACTGACGGATCGTCCTGGCTCTCACCGTGTCGGGATCTTCCTTCCGAATCAGCAGCCAGGTAAACGACGAGATGGGATACGAGTCCGGCCCCGGGGCGTTGGTGATCGATACCCGGAAGTCCGTGTCCGGAGGCAGCTCGGCTCCGGCCGCCGCCGCAGCGACGCTCTTGAGGGTCGGCTGAACCAATGTCCCAGCCGCGTTCAGCAGCTTGGCGGAGGGGAGGCCGTTAGACATGGCATAGATCAGCTCGACGTAGCCGATGCTGCCCGGTGACTGCTTGACCTGCTGGGTCACGCCTTCGTTGCCTTTCCCGCCCAGGCCAATCAGCCAGTTGACCGAAGTGGCCCGGCCCACCTGGCGGCTCCAGGTGGGAGACACCTTGGACAGGAAATCGGTGAAGATGAACGTGGTCCCGGAGCCGTCCGAGCGGTGGACCACGATGATGTCGTCCGCCGGCAACGCGACGCCCGGATTCAGCGCGGCGATCCTGCCGTGGTTCCAGCGGGTGACCCGCCCCAGGAAGATGTCCGCCAGCAGGCCGCCGTCGAAGTTGAGCTCGGTCTTGCTGATAGAGGGCAGGTGGTAGGTCACGCTCACAGCGCCCAGCGCTGTCGGGACATGGAGCACGTTGTCCTTCACGGCGGCGATCTGCTCGTCGGTCATCGGCCCGTCGGTGGCACCGAAGTCAACGGTGCCCTCGATGAACTGACGGATGCCGCCGCCCGACCCGATCGACTGATAGTTGATCTGCACGCCGGTCTCCTTGGCGTAGGCGTCGAACCACTTGGTGTAGAGCGGTGCGGGGAAGGTAGCCCCCGCGCCCGTGAGCACGGGTCCGCCACTCCTGGCTGCGACCGCACGGTGGGCATCTGAGCTCGGTGGCCGCTCCCCTCCACATCCCAGTGCGAGTAGAGCCAAGCAAGCGAGATATCGCGCGGTGTGTATCATGGCAGTCTCCCTGGGTCTAGGGTCAAAGGTCTAGGGTCCATGGTCCAGGGTCTAGGGCCGTAATGACGCATAGACCCCAGGCTCTAGACCCTCGACCCCAGACTCTAGACCCTCGACCCCAGACTCTAGACCTCTTCTACCGAGCCGCGATGACCTTACCGCCCGCCTTGAGTGTCGGAATCCGTGCGGCGACCAGGGTCACGACTGGAGCCGGGAGCGGGGCGTAGTGGAGATCCGCCGCCATCTTCTGGGCTTCCGGAGTGATCATCCAGGCAAGAAAGTCTTTGATGAGCTTGGCCTTGGCCGGATCCTTGTTGTCCTTCCTCACCAGGAGCCAGGTGAATGAGGCAATGGGGTAGGCATCCGCCCCGGGGGCGTTGGTAATCGACACCCGGAAGTCGGTGTCCTTCGGCAGCTGGATTCCCGCCGCCGCGGACGTGACCGTCTCGAGCGACGGGGTGATGAAGCTTCCCGAGGCGTTCTTGATCTGCCCGTAGGGAAGCTTGTTGGAGAGCGCGTAGATCAGCTCGACGTAGCCGAGGGCCCCCTCGACCTGCTTGACCTGCTGGGTGACGCCCTCGTTTCCCTTGCCGCCGAGTCCCACCGGCCAGTTCACCGAGGTCGCGTACCCGACTTTGTCCTTCCACTCCCGGGAGAACTTGTTGAGATAGTCGGTGAACACGTACGAGGTGCCTGAACCGTCGGAGCGGTGCACCACGATGAGATCGATATCCGGCAGCTTCACGCCCGGGTTGAGCGCCGCGACCTTCGGGTCGTTCCACTTGGATACCCGGCCCATGAAGATGTCGACCAGGAGATTGCCGTCGAACTTGAGCTTGGTGTCCCCGAGTGAGGGGAGGTTGTAGGTGACGACCACTGCGCCCAGGACGGCCGGGACGTGGAGGACGTTGCCCCCGACTGCCTGGATCTGCGACTCGTTCATCGGCCCGTCACTGGCGCCGAAGTCCACAGTGCCCTCGGTGAACTGCCGGATGCCGCCGCCTGAGCCGATCGACTGATAGTTGATCTGGATGCCGGTCTTCTTGTTGTAGGCGTCGAACCACTTGGTGTAGATCGGATTGGGAAACGTCGCCCCGGCGCCGGTAAGGGTCTGCGCCGCACACGGTGTGGCGGAGGCCAGAATCGCCCCCAGCACCAGCAGATTTCGCATCGTCATCCTATGTCCTCCATGGTGTCATCCTGAGCGATTGCACAGGATGACTCTGTGATTTAAAAGCTCACCGTGAGCGCACTACGAATGCCGCTGATGCTGGGCGTGCCGCTGCCCTGGAAGCTCTCGCGCTCGTAGGCGACGCGAAGTTGTGCCTTGCTCGACATGTAGACCCCGAGAACGGCGCTGATGGTCGTAACCCGGTCGTTGTCCGCGTTGGTGTTCGGGTCGGCGATGTCGACCCGAAAGGCCGGCTCGACCGCGTACAGCCACGAAGTGGGACTCTTCATGCGGATGTTGTACGCCGCCACGCCCTGCATTCCCTGAATGGTGAACTTGTTGGCGGTGGCGTCATTCCCGTGGAGGTACTCTGCCAGGGCAAAGAGACCCTCGTCGCCGGGCTTGCCCCACTGGGCATCGACGTCGAAGGCGTAGTTGGTGAAGGTGGAATCGGGGACTCCACCGACGGTGACGATGCCATCGTGGGCGAACCAGGAGCCGCCCACTTCGAGCTTCGGCGTGATCCCGACGGTGCCGCGGGCGCCGAAGCTCTTCTTGTTGTTGACGTCGCTGAGGCTCTCACCCTGGCCGTTGTAGGCTCCGACCTTGACCGTTACCAGCCGGGTGTCGTCGAGCTTGTACTCGTAGCGCACGCTAGCGCCGACGTCATGGGAAACGAAGCCTGCCGTGGTGAAGAGGTCGTTGGAGGCTCGGGCCAGCAGGCCCTGGCCGGCCCCGCGCTCGATCGAAGGGAGGTTGTTCGAGGAGGTCAGCTCGTAACGGCTGTAAGGCCGCTTCTCCTGGCCGGCCCGGAGGTAGAGCGCGCCCTTCCTGCCCTCGGGGCTGAAGCGCACGTCGATCCAGGCGTCCCGGAGCCGGAGCCCGCTGCGGCCGGTGGTGCGGCAGGTGAGCGTGGGAGTGCCGCCCCCGGCGGGCACCGGCGTCGAGGTACAGGTGGTGGCGACGCCACTCAGATTCCGGCCGCCTTCGAACGACGGCTGAATGTAGACGGTGACATTCTCGGAGATCTGGCCCCTGGCCTCGATCCGGGCCCGGCGAGTGAAGAAGTTGTCCTTGGGTCCGACGGTGGCAGCGTAGTCCTCGTTGGAGAAGTAGTAGAACTGCTCCTGGAGGCGTCCGGTGAGCTTGACGTTAGGGTACGTCGTCTGGCCGCTCGCCGAGCCCACCGCGATGGTCGCCAACAGTGCCGTCGGACTCAGTATCCTACGCAACCACAGTCCCATAACTCCCCTTTCGAGTTCGGAAGAACGCCGGCGCCTTGCGGCGCATCTCGGGTGCAACCATCCGGATTGGTGGCTCGCACGAGTGATAAAGAAGCGGAAGGTGGTCACGGAAAGCCGTACGGTTTGTAACAGGAGGGTAAAGGAGTCGGGAGTCGGAAGTCAGGAGGTAGCAGTCAGTCGGCGGTGGCTGCCTCATCCTGAGCGTAGCGAAGGACCTACCATACCTGAGGAACTTCCCGGTCACCCGTCCTGACTCCCGACTCCCGACTTGCAGGAAACCAACACGTCACCCTGGTCATCTCTCCCCGCTCGCTCTCGGCGTAGACTTTGCCTGCGTGGGCCTCGACTAGGTGTTTGACGATGGCCAGGCCCAGCCCGGTGCCGCCTTCTTCGCGTGAGCGAGATGGGTCGGCGCGGTAGAACCGCTCGAAGATGCGGGGCAGGTGCTCGTGAGCGATTCCTGAGCCGTTGTCCGCGACGCTGATCGCCACGCCGGAGTCCTCCAGGCGGCTCCGGCACACGATGAGGCCCCCGCGCGGGGTGTAGCGCAGCGAATTGTCGAGGAGGTTGGTGAGCACCTGGCGGAGTGCATCGGCATCCATCATCACCGTGCCAGCACCGGGGGCGACGTCGACTTCGAATCGTACTCCCCGCGCCGCGGCCCGCTCCGCCAGCTCGGCCCACATTTCCTGGACCGTGTCCTGCACGTCCACCGGCTCGGGCTCCGGTTGCCAGCGACCCGCTTCGATCCGGGCGAGATCGAGCAGGTCATCCACCAGCCGCTGCATCCTCCTGGCATTGTCCAGTATCGTGCCCAGAAAACGGCGGGTCGTGTCAGCATCCGGCATGTCCGTCAGCAGCGTCTCGGCGTAGCCGGAGATCGAGGTCAGCGGAGTCTTGAGCTCGTGCGACACGTTGGCGACGAAATCCCGGCGCACGGCCTCCAGCCGCCGAAGCTCGGTCAGGTCGTGAATGACCAGCACCGCGCCCCCGGACGGGAGTGGACGGGCGTTCATGAGGATGGCACGTCCGTCGATCTCGAGCTCACGGTCCTCCACCGCCTGACCTCGAAGCACGGCATCCACGACCTCTCGCGCCGCCTTCACCCGAAACAGCTCTGGAAGGTCGGGAAGCGCATCCGTCAGCGCGTAGCCGAGCAACCGGCGGGCGGCGGCGTTGGCGGTCACAATGCGGCCCCGCTCGTCGGCGGCGATCACTCCCTCCACCATGGATTCGACCAGGGCAGCCGTCTCCGCCTGCTCCCGCCGAAGCTCGTCGAAGCGGTCCCCCAACTGCTGGTGCATCTGCCGGAGTGCCTGAACCAGTGCATCGATGTCGGGAATGCCGGAGCGAGGAAACCGCGGAGGCGCACCTGCCGCAATCGCTCGGGCCGCGGCGCCAATGGTCACGAGCGGCTGGGCGATGGAACGCCCCGCCAGCAGCGCGAGGATGCTTCCCACCAGTAGGGCGAGCAGCGCCGCGCCGGCGACCGCACGCTGCGCCCGGCGGACCACCTCATCCACCTGGTCCAGCCCGGCGGCGACCCTGACAACGGCAGGCTGGCCGGGGATGGCCACATAGAGGAAGGGCCGGCCGACGGTCTCACTTCGGCGGCGGGCAACCCCGCGACCTTGAGCCAGTGCGGCGCGTACTTCGGGACGTTGCCCGTGGTTCTTGATGGCGGGAAGCGGACCAATGGGGAAGTCGCTATCGGCTCTGACCCAGCCATCCCGATCGATCAGCGTGATGCGATGTCCGGTCTGCGCGCCCAGCCGGTGGACGGCAGTTTGCCAGGCGGTCGAGTCGGCCGGCAGAGCCTCTCGTACCAGCCGGGCCTCGCGCTCGAGGCCTTGGCCGATGTCGCCTTCGAGATCCCGCCTCAGGGAGCGCTCGGCTACCCAGAGCAGAACCGCTACCGCCAGAACGAGGATGAGCACCGATCCGAGCACCAGCCGCTTGACGAAGGTCACCGGCTCTTGGCCCCTCGCTCGTTGCCCTTGAAGCGATAGCCGAAGCCGCGCACCGTCTCGATCATCTTACCCGCCTCACCCAGCTTGGTGCGGAGCCGCTGAACATGCATGTCCACCGTGCGGGTCTGAATGTCGGGCTGCGCTTCCCAGACGATTTCCAGGAGCTGGGGACGAGATTGAACCCGGCCCCGCCGCTCGACCAGGGTGAGCAGCAGCTTGTACTCGGTGGCGGTAAGGCTGAGCTCCTCGCCGTGGATGGTGGCGCGGTGGGCCGAGCGGTCGATCGAAACCGGCCCAGCCGTCAGCGTAGAGCCGGCAGTCACCGCCGGTGAGCCCAAACGACGCAGGAGACCGCCGACCCGAAGGGACAGCTCCTGGGGTGAGAAAGGCTTGGTGAGGTAGTCGTCGGCGCCCAGGGACAGCCCCCTGATCCGATCGGTTTCCTCCCGGCGGGCGGTGAGGAGGATGACGCCGACGTCCTTGGTCTCCTCCCGTTTCCTGAGCTCGGCCAGGACGTCGTAACCCGAAACTCCTGGGAGCATCAGGTCCAGGATCACGATGTCGGGGCGCTCCTCCCGCGCCGCTTTCAGCGCATCGGGCCCGTTGGCGGCGGTAGAGACCCTGAAGCCGGCTTTGGCCAGATGGTAGGCAACCAGCGCAGTGATATCCGGCTCGTCGTCCACGACGAGAATGCGGTGCGTCATGATGGCCTCTTGGGTCGAGCCGCCTGCCTGGCGGCAGGCGGCTCCTGGACGCGGGTTCGGGTGTGGGTGCGACTGCGATCCGCTGCACGGTGGCGCTCGGCTCGCATCTCACCGTCGTCGTGAACCACGGCGTCGAGAATCGCCGACAGCATGCGACCATGCGTGCCGCCATTGTGGCGAAGCCGGTACAGCACGAACTGGGCGATCGGAGTGTCCCGGACCAGATCGGCCCGGCGTAAGACCTGAAGGTGCCGTGACACCGTTGGCTGGGGCAGGTCCAGCACCGCCTGGAGGTCGGAGACGAACAGCGGCGCCGCGGCAAGACAATTCAGGATCCGAAGCCTGGTGGGCTCCGCAACCGTCACCAGCAGGTCCGCCGCGGAAGTGGTTCTCATATATGCGTAAACGAATATACCCCCAGGCGAATGGACGCAAGGGCGGGGTGGTACGGTGGGCGTTCGGAGTGGTTCGCCCGCCGGTGTCATCCCGAGCGGAGCGAGGGATCGGCTGGGCGTACGCCCACACGATGCCCGTTTACATGCGAGTGCAGACGTCTCGCGGAACGCTCCCTCGCTCCGCTTGGGATGACCCCCGAGTGCTCGGCCCCTTCCCGCGTCTCCCGCCCCTCCCGATATTTCCCACATGCTCTCAATCATCACCGTGTTACACCTTCTCAGCGGGCCAGCGGCTTGCCCATCGGCCTGTCCGCCCGTCGTCTACGCCGACACGGTCCACGTCGTCATTGTCGCCACCACCGACGTGCACGGCCATGCCACCGATTGGGACTACCTCGCCAATCAGCCGTCTTCCGGAGGGTTGACGCGGGTTGCTACCATCGTGGACTCGCTCAAGGCGAGATATCCCGGGCAGGTAGTGTTGGTGGACGCCGGCGATCTGATTCAAGGCGACCCCTTCGCCACCTACTTTGCCCGGGTCTCGCCGCGCGATCCCAATCCTGTCATCGAGGCAATGAGCCTGACCGGCTACGATGTAGCCACACCAGGGAACCACGATTTCGATTGGGGCGTCGGTGCGATGCGGCAGGCCGTGGCGGGCGCGGCCTTCCCCTACGTGAGTGGCAACATCTACACCCTGCCGGCCGACACTCTGCTCTTCAAGCCATACGTAGTCGTGCAGCGTCAGGGAGTGCGGATTGGAATCACCGGCTTCACGACTCCAGCGACCGCGGTGTGGAACCGCGACCAGCTTCAGGGCAAGCTCCGGCTGGCTCGCATTCCCGTCGCGGCCGCACGCGTCATGGAGCCGCTCCGGCGAGAGTCGGACCTCGTTGTGGCTCTGGTCCATAGCGGCCTGGCCGGACCCTCATCCTACGACACGGCGGGTGTGGGCGGTGAGAACGTGGCCGCGTCGCTGGCCGGGCTTCCGGTCCGCCCGGATCTCGTGGTCGTGGGCCACTCACATCGGGAGCTGCGTGATTCACTGGTCGCCGGTGTTCACTTCGTTCAGCCGCGGCCGTACGGCGGGAGCGTCTCGATCACGCACGTGGATCTGGTACGGGAGGGAGACCGATGGAAGCCGGTCCGGATCCGGGGTGAGCTCGCCTCGACGGCGCGTACGGCTCCCTCGACTCGGCTGACCCAGCGCCTGGCCGAGGCTCACGCTGCGGTGCTCCACTGGACCGATCTCGCTGTCGGCGAGGCCGCTGGGCCGATGGCTGCGGCCAGCGCCCGCTTCGAGCCCACTCCGATTCTCAACTTCGTCAACGCCGTCCAGCTGGAGCGGACCGGTGCCGATCTGTCGGCTGCCTCCGCCTTCGACCTCCGGGCAGGCTTCGACAGTGGCACGATCCGTATGCGGCAGCTGGTCGCCCTGTACCCCTTCGACAACACCCTGCGCGCGGTGCGTATCAGCGGCGCCCAGCTCAAGGATTACCTGGAGCACAGCGCCAGATACTATCGGACCGATCCGGTCGGACGAATCTCGATCAACGACGGCGTGCCCGGCTACGACTACGACGTCATTGCAGGTGCGCGCTATGACATCGACTTGCGGCGCCCGCTCGGAGACCGGATCCGGAATCTGTCCGTTCGCCGCCGCCCAGTTGCCCGGACCGACAGCTTTACTCTGGCGGTCAACAGCCATCGCCAAACCGGCGCCGGCGGATACAGCATGCTCCGGGGCGCTCCGGTAGTGTACGACAAGGGAGAGAACGTCCGCGACCTCCTGGTCGACGAAATCAGGAGCCGCAAGGTGATTGATCCCGCCGCCTACGGCGCGCGCGAATGGCGCATTGTTCCCGAAGCAGCGGCCTCTGCCGTTCGAACCCTGTTCCGGATTCCAGCACAGCCGCTCCCGGTCGGGGCGCGGGACACCATCCTCCTTCGAGTGCTCGCCACTGCCGATCTCCACGGGGCGCTGCTCCCCAAAGTGCGGGAGCCTCGGGGTGGACAATCGACCGGGGGTGCGGCGGCTCTGGCCGGGATGATGGATAGCCTGGCCGCCGACTGCGACTGCCCCACGCTGAGGCTCGACGCCGGCGACGCGATGCAGGGAACGGTGAGCGCCAATGTTACCCGCGGCCGGGCCATGGTGGAGGTGCTCAATCGTATAGGCATAGCGGCGACGGCCCTGGGCGAGCACGACTTTGCCTGGTCACAGGACACGCTTCGCCGGCGGATGTCCGACGCGCGCTACGCCTGGTTAGCCGCCAATGTGTTCGACTCCGCCAGCGGCCGCCGTCCCGACTGGATCGTTCCGTTTCGGATGGTGGATGTAGGCGGACTGAAGATTGCCGTGGTGGGCTACATTACTGCCGAGGCCAAGACCAGCGTAAAGCCGGAGCACACCGCCGGACTTCGCTTCGGCGATGGCGCTCTCGCCATTCACGACGTGCTGACCGAAGTACGCGCCCTGCGGCCGGACCTTACCGTGTTGCTGGCCCATGCGGGCGCCACGTGTACCGGCCAGTCGTGCAGCGGCGAGGTCATCCGGCTGGCCGATGCGGTCGAGCCGCGCACCCTGGATCTCATCATCGCCGGCGCCACGCACAGGATGGTGAACGCCCGGGTGGCGGGGATAGCGATTGTCGAGGCCGGAGCCGAAGGGAGTGCGCTGGCGGTGGCCGATGTGGTGAAGACGCCAGCGGGTGGCCGAGAGGTGAGAACCCGGATCGAGCCGGTGAGCCCGGACCGGGTACAGGCGGATCCGGAAATGGAGGCGCTGGTGGAGTCGTTCCGGCGTCGCGCTGATTCCATCACCAGCCGGGTCGTTGCCACCGTGAAGTTCCCGCTCACCCGAGAGGGCGATCAGTCCCGGTTGGGAAGCATGATCGCGGAAGCCCGCCGCAACGTCCTCCGCGCCGATGTCGGATTCGTCGGCGACGCCGGCATCCGCGCCGATCTTCCGGCTGGCTCGGTCACGTACGGGCAGCTGTTCGAGGTGCAGCCCTCGCAGGCTAGTCTGGTCAAGGTCACGGTGACGGGGACGCAGCTCCGCAAGATGCTCGAACACGCGCTCGACGGCGGCAGCCCTGCGGCGCACCTGTCGGGCGCAACGGTTCGCTACGATCCGCGCCGGCCCGCCGGCCGTCGAATACGGAGTATCGAGGTGGGGCGCGGCCGGAAACTTCAGTCGGATGCGGACTACACCATCGCCATCGATGACTTCCTCGCCGCAGGTGGCGACGGCTACGCGATGTTGGCCGGGCTTCCCTCCGAGCCCGGTGGCATGCTGGATGTGGAGGGAGTGATCACCTATCTCCGGCGCCTTCCTCAGCCGGTCGCGTTCACCGGCCGGCCAGGTTTTGTATCGACCCGATGAAAGACACAATCCGGGTTTTCGTGAACGCGGGGCCGCTCGATCTGCCCTCCGGGGCGGACGTGGCCCAGGCGGTACGGCTTTTCGACCCGGCACTGGAGCGGCAGATCGCCAGCGGTACCGCGTACGTCACCGATGGCCGCGGCATCGAGATCGATTCCACCGCGCGGCTCACGTCTGGAGCCATTCTCCGGGTGGTGGTGCGGGCGCGGCGGGGCGAGAGTGGCCATGCTGACGCGTGAGCTCATCGGCCGTCTTCCCAAGGCCGAGCTTCACGTTCACCTGGATGGCTCGCTGCGCCCGGCGACCATGATTGAGCTGGCCCGCAAGGCGAAGGTCGTCCTGCCGTCCTACGAGGTCGAGCCGCTCCGACGGTTCATGCTGGTGGACGACGCCGCCGATCTGCAGGACTATCTGGACCGGTTCGATCTCACCATCCCCCTACTGCAGACCCCCGAGGCGGTCGAGCGGGTAGCCTACGAGATGGTGGAAGACGCGGCGCGAGACAATGTTCGATACCTCGAGGTCCGCTACTGTCCCCACCTCAGCCAGAGGCAGGGTATGACGCTGGACGAGGTCATGCAGGCCGAGCTTCGGGGCTTGGCCCGGGGTGAGCGTGACTTCGGAGTCTTAGCCCGGGTGATCAACTGCTCGCTACGGCATTACGAGCCTGCCGTGTCGGTCGAGATCGCGGAGTGCTCGGTGGCGTTCCGCGACCAGGGCGTGGTGGCGTTCGATCTGGCGGGAGGGGAGGCCGGGCGCCCTCCGGGGAACCACCGGGCAGCCTTCGACGTCGCCGCCCAAGGG
>JBDTUV010000040.1:0-11995 GCA_040007575.1 Gemmatimonadales bacterium | reverse complement strand
CGGATCGTCCAGGCACTGAATGGTCGGTCCAGCCGTCAGACTGCCATCCCAGCGGTTCCCTCTCCCGGTCCTGCGGCGCAAGCTGGGATCGTGGTAGCTGCGGGTGAGCGACTGATGATTGTGTTTCCCCTGGCTCAAACCGGTAGGGAGGCCACCGTCTCACTGACTGAAGGCCCGGATGTCATGGTCCATGCGCCTGATGGCGCATCCTTCACCTCCGACGTCGATCGGCTCTTGATCGAAAGCGTGACACCAGGGGGCCGCTTCGAGATTCAGATCCCACGCACAGCTCCTTTGGTTGAGATCCGGGTCGGTGGGAAGCGGGTCTTCCTCAAGAAACTCTCCCGAATCGTTACCGATGCGCGTCCCGATGACGAAGGCAACTACCGGCTGCCACTCTCCCGGTTGGAGCCGTAGGTCGAGATTCGAAGAACGGCCCACAACGCCAGAGCGGCTCCGATAAGCTCGATCGTGAGTCCCAGGTAGATAACCGTCCCGGCACTCGCAGCGGACAGCAACCCGACCACCCGCACTATGACCAGTCCCAGCAGGACACAGGCTGAGGCCAGAAGGCCTGACCTCACCCTGGACTTTTCACGTGCTCTGGCGCAAAGGCCAAGAAACGTCGCCAACCCCAGCTGAACTCCACCATACGTCGCGGCGAAGTCGATTCGGGCGGTGCTGGTGGGGAGCGCGATGCCGGTCAAGGCAGACATGGCAGCCGGCCAGCCGGCGTAGGCGACGCCGAACCCGGCAAAACCGGTCGCCAGGAGCCAGAGAATCACACGGGGCCAGATCATGGTGAGCTCGCCTGGGTGGCAGGTCGGATGTCGGAGGCCTCTAATGCTGGAAGGAGAGCATGACGCCGAGCTGCGGTACCCAGTCGGTCGACTTCGATTGGATCCCGACCGAATTATCGAACTTGACGGCGACCCGGTCGTTGATGCGCCACCGCAGGCCGGAGATGAGGTCGAACTCGTCGGGAGCTCCCGCTTCACCGCCTTCGATCGCAAGAAACAAACGCAAGGAGGGTGAAAGCCGCCTGAGGTATTCCAGCGCCAGCTCTCCCAGAATGGGGTGGGATTCCTCCCGGTTGTACTCTGCCCCGATCTTGGCAGTCATCGTCCCCCAGGAGAATCCCTTGGTCACGCCGACGCCCGGCCTCAAGTCCCAGTCTTTGTCGCCGATCAGCAACTTTTGCTTCTGGGATGGGAAGGTGAAGTCCGCATAGGTAAAGACCTCCGGTCCACGGTCGCTCTCTTTCCGCAGTCGAGCGCGCAGCTGTGCCTCGAAGTCTCCCACGCCCGATTCCGTGATCTTGGCCGCGGTGACGGGATCGGCAGGATCCTGTGCGAGGGTCGCATGCATGTGCGCAAACTCGAACTCCACGGCCAGCCAGTCGGTTACCCCGTAGCCAACGAAGAGCTGCTCGGCGGTCGAGCGGAACTTGCCGCGGAAGTCCCGATTGAGCGGGAGCCCAAACTCGCTTGGATTGTATTCCCGATTGTGGTCGCGAGCGTACTCGAAGAACGGGTAGATCAGCAGCTGGCCCTTGACGATGTAGGTCCCGAAGATGGATGCCGGGACACCTGGGCCGCGGTCCCGGAGGTAGCGAGGCAGGGTGTCAACCTGGGCCATGGCCGGCACACTAGTGGCGCCTGCGAGCACGAAGAGGAGAAGAGCAAGGTTGGTCACCCTGGAGGAGCAGACCACGGACGGGTTTGTGACAGGCCGGAACCCTTCCCCTTCGAGTCGAGCGCTCCAGGCGGCATTGTCACAACCGGTCCCCTGCCGGGCTCCACCAGCAGGTACCCACCCCGAACCCCTCACCAGGAGGCCGATCATGCCTCGCCACCTGCTCCCCCCGCTACTGGTTGTACTTACCTCGACCCTCGCCTTGAGTTGCGACCAGCAGCCGACCCAGCCAACCGATGCTGCCGCGCTGCCGGGCAGTGCAGCTTCTGCCCAACCGGCCGCCAGCGCAAAAGCCGCCTCGAAGATCCCGGACTTCCACCCCGGCGACTTCGTCCGGGTGATCGACAATCGCTACTTCCCACTGCGCCCGGGTACCCGGTTTGTCTACCAGGGAACCGAGGATGGCGAACCTGAAAAGGTCGTCACCGACGTCACCCACCGACACAAGACGATCCTGGGAGTCAAGGTTGTCGTGGTTCTGGATCGAGTCTTTGTGAGCGGCGCTCTCAAGGAGAAGACCCTCGACTGGTACGCCCAGGACAAGCACGGAAACGTCTGGTATTTGGGGGAGGACTCGAAAGAATATGAGGACGGAAAGGTGGTGAGCACGGCCGGCTCGTGGGAGGCAGGAAAGGACGGAGCCAGGGCGGGGATCATCATGCTCGCGCATCCACACGTAGGGCAGACCTACCAGCAGGAGTTTGCCTCCGGCGTCGCCGAAGACAGGGCCGAGGTACTCAGTCTTCACGCGAGCGCGTCGGTCCCGTACGGCAGCTTCAGCCACTGTCTCAAGACCGCGGAGACCACGCCACTGGAGCCGGGCGCCAAGGAGATCAAGCTCTATTGCCGGGGGATTGGCTTTGTGAAGGGAGACGATGTGTCAGGAGGGACCGCCCACGTCGAGCTGACCAGGGTCATCCGTTGATGTCCGCGCGCTGCTATCGCTCAATCACTTGATGGGGGCGAGCCGGTCCGGCTCCGGACCGGCATACTCCCGGCCGGACATGTGCAACCAAAGGGTTGCGCGTGCCCCAGGCACCAATTAGCTTGATAGGCAACCAGAAGGTTGCTCATACTCGTTAGGGAGGACCATCATGAGTACCAGCACGTCACCCAAGAGCTCCAGCAGCACCGACCGGATCGAGAAGACCATGGTGCTGCGCGCGCCCAGGCCCAAGGTCTGGCGCGCTCTCACCGATCCGGGGCAGTTCAGCGAGTGGTTCGGAGCGCAACTGAAGGATCCGTTCACCCCCGGCGCGCGAGTTCGGGGGCCTAGCACCGCCTGCGGCCACGAAGGGTATGTCATGGACATGACCATCGACCGGGTAGAGCCCGAACGGCTCTTCTCCTGGCGGTGGCAGCCGGGCGGCGATCCGAACGCCGACCCGTCGGGGCCCATGACGCTGGTGGTGTTCGAGCTGGAGGAGATCCCAGACGGAACCAAACTTACCGTGAGGGAATCCGGCTTCGACCAGATCCCGGTCGCCCGGCGCGGCAAGGCCTACCGTGAGAACACCGAGGGGTGGACCGGTCAGCTTGAAAACCTGCGGAAGTTCGTTGCCTCAGCGGCGTAGCATCGGAACGCCGGTGCCGGTGTTCGCCGCCCTGGGCGACGAGCACCGGCTCCGGCTGCTGTCCCGGCTCGCCGCCGGACCGCTGTCGATCTCAGGGCTCACGGCCGGATCGGGGATCACGCGGCAAGGCGTCACCAAGCACCTGCGCGTGCTGGCGGGTGCGGGACTGGTACGCTCGAGCCGGCGGGGGAAGGAAAGTCTCTGGCAGCTGGAAAAGCGGCGGCTCGAAGAGGCGCGCCGGTCGCTCGACCTGATCTCTCGGCAGTGGGACGAGTCGCTGGGTAAGCTGAAGCTGTTCGTCGAAGAGCAGGACTAGGCGAGCATCTACCGGTAAGCAGTATCGTTGGGCGACACGATGGACGAGCAGCTCGGAGCACAGTCAGAACTTATTGGGATAGAGGGCACTGCTGCCGTCCATATCGCCGGTATCGGAATACGTCAGGGGAGCGGCATTCCGGTCCAGGACCTTCCCGTCGGTCACCCGGCCGAGCACCAGCCCATGATCGCCCGCCGGCATCCCTCCGCTCAGCTCGCAGTCGAAGTAAGCCAGCGCATCCTCCAGGATGGGCGCGCCGGTGCGTCCTGGGCGCCAGCGAATGCCGGCCAGCTTGTCCTCGTCCCTGCCGGACCGGGTGCCGAAGCCACGAGCGAGCTCCTGCTGACCCTGCTTCAGCACGTTGACCGTGAATCCGCGTCCGGCATGGAGCAACGGGTAGGATGCGTGCTCCGGGTTGATGCTCAGGGCCAGGAGCAGCGGCTCGAAGGAGGTCTGCATCACCCAGGCTGCGGTGAAGGCATTGCGCCGCTTCCCGTCGGCCACGCCGACGACGTAGACACCATAGCTGAGCCGGTGAAAGAGGGCCGCGACCTCGTTCATCTACTTGCCGGGAGCTCCGTTGGAGTTGAAGATGTCGCGATGGATCTTCCACGATCCATCCGGCTGCCGGGCCAGGATGGTCATGTACTTGCCATCGATTGGTATCTGCTTGCCGCCCGCTTTCGGCGTGAGACTCGCCCTGTACGTCCCGCGCGAAAAGGCCCAATCCCCGGCAGTGCGGACTTCCTCATTGGTGATCCCGATATCGAACTTGAACCGGTCGGCAACGGCCTGGTTCCGGGCCCGGATACGCTTACCCACAACCGCAGGCTCATCCCGAGGCATCTGGACTCCGTCCTCGGTCCAGAGTGCCACCCAACGGTCGATATCCCCGGCGTTGAGGCTGGCCGAGTACTCCTTCCAGATGTCGTTGATCTCGGCGGTTGCGGACGCCTGACCCGGTGCTTTCTGAGAAGCACATCCGGCAAGACCGATCCAGGTCGCCAAGGCAAGAGCTCGCGCGGAATGAACCTTTGGCACAAGCATGGGTCAGACCTCCTCCACTCAGGGTTCTAGTATTCTTAACCTACGGCCCAGGCCCAGGTTGAGTAATGCCAGGCCGGGATTTCCCCGGCATCGGAGCCGCGCTCCGGTGGTAGATATGGTCAAATGAGCGACGAGACATGAGCCCACGATTGTTTCGTGACCGCACCGAGGCGGGCCAGGTGCTGGCGGCCCGGCTCGAGAAGTACGCCGGCAAGCCGGACGTGATCGTGCTGGCCCTGCCCCGCGGCGGGGTGCCGGTGGCGTACGAGGTGGCCAGGGCGCTGCACGCACCGATG
The DNA here is from genome assembly GCA_040007575.1 of Gemmatimonadales bacterium. Taxonomy (GTDB): domain Bacteria; phylum Gemmatimonadota; class Gemmatimonadetes; order Gemmatimonadales; family GWC2-71-9; genus CAVVWJ01. Next base: position 7,067 of record JBDTUV010000040.1, on the reverse strand, counting down.
GATATCTTTGTGGTGCGGAAGCTGGGCATTCCGGGCCAGGAGGAGCTCGCGATGGGCGCCGTGGCCACCGGCGGTGTGCGGGTGCTCAACGATCAGGTGGTCCGTGGACTCAGCATTCCGGACTACGTGATCGACGCGGTGGTAAGGTGGGAGACGGAGGAGCTGAAGCGGCGGGAGCGGGTCTACCGCGGCGACCGCCCACCGCCCGACGTGCGGGGCAAGACGGTCGTCCTGGTAGACGATGGTCTGGCCACGGGCTCGACCATGCTGGCCGCGGTGCGGGCGCTCCGGCAGCAGGGACCCGCCCGGATCGTGGTAGCTGTCCCGGTGGCCTCACCGGACACCTGCGAGCTGCTGAAGGCCCACGTCGATGAAGTCGTCTGCGCTGCCACTCCCGAGCCGTTCTACGCAGTGGGGCTCTGGTATCGGGACTTCTCCCAGACCACAGACGAGGAGGTGAGGGAGCTGCTGCAGCGGACTGCGGCGGAAGTACTGCACGCTCAATAGTTCTCGTAGTCGAAGTATGCCGCCTGCCAATCCTCGGTGTAATAGACGGTGACCAACGTTCGCTCGGTCTCTCCAGTCCCCCGCGCGTAGCAGATCCGCGCCACTTCGGCACCCAGCCAACGAATCTTCCGGCCGGCGGGCGGCTCACAGCCCAGTGCCGTCCAAGAGCTCACCTTCTGCAGCGTCTCACCTAGCCCACGTCGCGCAGCCGGCAGCAGGAAATGCCGGGTGCCGGGTGTGACCATCCCGGCCTCGTTGCCGGCCGCTACCCTCTGCAGAAGATCCGGAATAGCGACCGGCGGCACGGGACCGCGAAGCGCCGCCCTGAAAAGGTGTGGCGGCTGAAGTGCCGGCTCGAATATCCCCGCGATTCCCTGAGCAATAGCCTCAGGCCTGGCCTGGCCCAGGTTGGCCAGCACGGCCACCGTCAGGTCGAACTCGGGATAGCGGAAGAAAGCTGTTTTGAACCCCTGCCAGGATCCGGTATGCCCGACACGCCGATGGCCTCGCTGGTCGCTCAGGTCCCACCCGTATCCATAGGGAAACACGCTCCCATCGTTTAGCCGGACCGGAGTCCAGGCTGCGTCGAGCACGCGGGCGTCGGGCAGGCGGCGGTGCTTCAGGGCCACCGCCCATTTCGCGAGATCGTTCACGGTCAGGTAGAGCGCCCCATCGGCGGTGGTATTGAGGGAGGGCGACACCCACTCCTGGTTCTTCACCTGATTTCCGACCAGCCGGTATCCGGCCGCGCGGTTGGGGATGATGTCGGCCTCGGAGATGATGCGGGTGCGCATGCCGAGCGGGGAGAAAAGCAGGTCGTGCAGGACGTCGCCATAGAACCGGCCCGTGGCCCGATGGATGAGCACACCCAGGAGCAGGTATCCGGTGTTGCTGTAGCTCCAGGCCTCACCGGGCGGAAAGTCCAGCGGCCGAGAGGCAGCCAGGCGAGTCAGCTCGTCCTCGGTGTAGTCCTTTCGAAGGTCGATCAACGAATCGGTGTACTCGGGCATGCCCGAGGTGTGGGTGAGCAGGTGCCGCACCGTAATGCTGTCCCAAACGCCTTTCCCCTCCGGCAGCCACTGGGTGATCCTGCCCTCGGTATCCAGTCGCCCTTGTTGGACCAGCATCGCCACCGCCGCCCCGGTGAACTGCTTTCCCAATGAGCCGGATTGGTAGACGGTGCTGTCGGTGGCCGGCACCCGATGCTCGAGGTTGGAGAACCCGAAGCCACGCGCGAGCAGAACCCGATCGCCACGGAGGACGGCGACGGACAGGCCGGGGATCTGCTGTCGCTTCAGCTCCGCGGTGACGTATCGATTGACGGAGTCCAGCTGGGGGACCTGGGCTGGCAGGGAAGACGAGAGCATTGACGCGGCGCACACAAGCACGACCCTCATGCTCTGCGCCGCCGCCGCTCGTAGACCCAGATCACCGGCAGGTAGAAGGCGACGTCCGCCAGGATCTTTCCTGTTACGATGCCGAGACCCCATCCCAGAAGACCGGTGCAAAACGCCATCGCCACCGGGCGGATCAGGCCGGTATCCAGCAGCTCGGCGGGCCCGAACTCGAGCAACAGACCTCGCCAGGTCTGCATCATCTGGGACACTCCATAAGGGGCGCGTCGCGCTCCGGCGAAATACGCCTCCTGGATCATCTCGCGGGTCACCAGGGACCCATAGAATCCCAGCGCCTCTCCAATGGAAGCGCCGTACGCGGCGGCGATGACACTGTCGCTCGCGTGCTGCAGGAGCCACGATCCGCCGAGAGCCATCACGATGCCGGCCACCTCGCTGGGGCCGTAGCGCTTGATCCAGGTCCCCATCCGGGTTCTCCACCAACCCCGCTCGGCGAGGGCGAGTGCCAGCCGCAGCTTTCCCGTAGCGCGTGCACCCAGAGGCACAGTGTGGGCGTACTGGCTGGTCTCGGGTGCTTCGTGTGCCGTTCGTGCGGGGCTGTCCGGAAGCGCTTCGGTACTTCGCAGATCGAACCGGAACGAGTGGCCGCCGATCTGAACCACGTCCCCATCAGCGAGGATCCGCTGGGCCTGTACCCGCTCCGAGTTCACGTAGGTCCCGTGAAGGCTGCTATCCACCAGCAGAAAGCCCTGCGGAGTGCGGAGTATGTACGCGTGGGAACGCGAGACCTCCTCACTGTGCACCGAAACGTTCGAGGACGGCTCTCGTCCGATGGTCAGCGGCGCCGCACCAACGAGATAGGACTTGCCCTCCGGGAGGCAGACTAGGCGGCCGGCGGCAAGCGAGGTGCGCCGTGGGGTGTCGTCCTGAGAGGCCAGAATGGCTCCGAACGAGATGAAGGGTTCGGCGGCTGAGGAGTATTCCGCGACAGTAAGCTCAAGTTACAGTCTAGTCGGTCTCTTCGTAGATTCCCCTCATCCATGAGCGACATCCCTCAGGCCTTAGCGGCCGCCTTGAGCGACCGATATGTGGTAGAGCGGGAGATCGGCGCCGGTGGCATGGCCACCGTCTTTCTGGCCCGTGACCTCCGCCACAAGCGATTGGTCGCCCTGAAGGTGGTTCGCCCCGAGCTCGGCGGCCGCGAAGGGGTGGAGCGCTTTCTTCGCGAGATCGAGCTCGCCGCCCGTCTCCAGCACCCCAACATCCTGCCGGTATTCGATTCCGGAGTGGTCGACGATGGCGCCGGTAGTCCGGTGCCCTGGTTCGTCATGCCCTACGTCGAGGGTGAGACGCTGCGCCAGCTGCTGCAACGCGAGGGGCGCCTGCCGGTGGACGCCGCCCTGACGCTGGCGGGCGAGGTGGCCGACGCGTTGGCGTACGCTCATGGCAAAGGCGTGGTCCACCGGGACATCAAGCCGGAGAATATCCTGCTCAGTGGCGGGCACGCGGTCGTGGCCGACTTCGGCGTCGCCAAGGCGCTGGAACAGGGAACGGCGTCCAGCCCGAGCGCTGGAGCCACCCGCCTCACCCGGGCCGGGATGGCGATGGGCACGCCACAATACATGAGTCCGGAGCAGGCCACTGGCGACGAGGTCGTCGATGCCCGCGCCGACCAGTACAGCCTTGCCGCCGTGCTCTATGAGATGCTCGCGGGCGAGACCCCGTTCGTGGGGGCCACCGCGCAGACCGTGATCGCGAAGAGTCTGACCGCTCCCCGGCCCCACGTCAGCCGGGTTCGAGCCGGCGTTCCCCCAGCCCTCGATGGCGTCGTGCTGAAGGCGCTCGCTCTGGAGCCTGCGGGGCGCTACCCGGATATGGCCTCGATGAGGCTGGCGCTCCGGGCAGCGGGCGCGACATCGAGTCCTGGAATGCGCCGTCGGTTGGTCCTGGCTGGTGGCTTGGCCGCGCTGCTGGCGGGTGGCAGCGTCTGGCTCGCGACCCGGCCGCCGCGAAAGAGCGTGGCGTCCGCGGCCGAAGTGCTGGCAGTGCTCCCGTTCCGTACCTCGGGCTCCGGTGTGGAGTTCCTCAGCGAGGGCATGATGGATCTGCTGGCTACCAACCTCCGGGGCGTGGCGGGCATCAAGGCGGTGGACCCCAGGGCAGTGCTGCGAGAATGGGGCAGAGACGGGGAAACGGGATCGGACGACCTGACGCGAGCACTCAGGGTGGGACGGGAGCTCAATGCCGGGTCGGTGGTGTTGGGCAGCGCGGTGTCCACCGGTGGGAAGATGCGGGTCGTAGCCGATCTCTACAGCATCGACGGAGAGCGTCTGGGCCGGGCTCAAGTGGACGGCCCCGCGGACAGCGTGCTCAATGTCGTGGACCGGCTCAGCCTGGAGCTGCTCCGTGACGTCTGGCGATCCAAGGAGCCGATCCCGAACCTGCGCCTGGCCTCCCTGACGACCGATTCGATCGAGGCGCTGCGGTCCTATCTGCAAGGCGAGCGGTACTATCGGCGGCTGGACTGGGACTCGGCACTCGGTGCCTACACTCGCGCGGTGGAGGCGGACTCGACCTTCGCCCTGGCGCATCTCCGGCGGGCGCAGGTCTTCGGCTGGACCAGCGGGTACGGCAACAAAGAAGCCCATGAGGCCGTGGCCGCGGCCGTTCGCTTTGCCAAGCGGCTTCCTGAGCGCGACCGGCGGCTCCTGGCGGGTTTCCTCCTGTTCGACGAGGGAAAGCCCGCTGCCATCGATTCGCTGCGTGCGTTCGTATCTCAGTATCCCGGCGACGTCGAGGGCTGGTATCTACTGGGCGAGTCGATGTTCCACATTCAGGCATATCGGCCGAGTCCTCCGGAATCGGTCACTGCGGTATTCGACAGCGTGCTGCGCCGAGACTCGACCCTGTTTCCGGCTCTGCTTCATCCGCTGGACCTCGCCCTGCTCTACCGGGACAGCGTGCGCTTCAACCATTACTTCCCCAGCTTCGCCCGGACTGCACCGCCGCCGAAAGTGAGCGCCATGCGAACCGCAGCCGCCCTTATCTGGGGCCCGCAGCCGACCGACAAGGCCATTCTTGCCGGCCTTGCCGAGCAGGCCTCGTGGATCATCAACGCGGTGTTCTCCTCGTATCAGCGGGCGGACGCCACATCGGACACCGTTCTCAAGCTGTTCACCGAAGTGCAGGATGTGACTCCCCGGTCGCCTCAACTACTCGGGCGGGCGCTTGCCGCCAGGTCGCAGGTGCTCGCCGGAACCGGCCGTTGGCGCGAGGCCCACGTGCTGTTGGATTCACTGAGGGCGATCGATCCCGGGAAGGCGAGCGGAATCCAGGCTTGGGCCAGCGTGCTGGGACTCACGCCGTCCTCGGCCAATCCGTTCCTCGATAGCGTTGTGAAGGCGATGCCGCCGGGACCCGAGGCCGTGTATGCCAGCGCGATGCTGCATGTGATCAGGGGTCAGGTGAGCGAGGGGCGTCGACTCCTGGCTCGAACACTCGGGGGCAGGGACTCCGCTTCGATTCCGACTCCAATCCGCGGGCTCATGATCGCGGGGGATGGCTGGGCTGCGCTGCTGCAGGGTGATTCACTCGGCGGCATTCGACGGATGCGTGTGGGCCTAGATCTGTCGGCGGCCCCGAACGAGGAAAGCGCGTTTCCCCGACTTCAGTTCGCGCTGGCGCTCGCCGCCCGGCCAGCGACCAGGGATGAGGGAATCCGCTGGCTGCGATACGGTTTCGAAACCTTGCCACTGTACAAGCCACTCACCCTGCTGGCTCTCGGTCACGCCTACGAGGCGGGCGGCCAACGCGACTCCGCAGCGGTGGCGTACGGCAGGTTCCTGCGACTGTGGGACAAGGCCGATCCGGAGCTGCAGGGGAGGGTGAGGGAGGCGAAGGACGCGGTGCAAGAGCTCACCCGCGAACGCCCTGGTGCGCAGTAGCATCCCTACTGGATTTCGATAACAGTCCCCAGCCCCGCGTACACATACTGAGGGCCAAAGATCCGCCGCAACGCCGCGAATGCGGGTTCACCGGTACAGTGGCCCGGGGCAATCCTTGCGACATGCCAGCGATTCTTCAGCGACGACGCGATACGGCCGACTGTCGTGTCGGCCGCGGCGGGTAGGTGCAGGCCCCCGAAGATCAGGTGGACCCGCTCGCCCAAGGGACGTGACGCTTCGAGGATTGTCTCTATCCCTGGGTGAGAGCAGCCGACCAGCAGCACCAGTCCCTGGGGGCCGCGCACCGCCAGCGACAGCTCGCGAAGCTCGAGCGTGCCAGGAGTCTTGGACACAGTGGAGATGATCGTCACCCCCGGTGCTACCTTGGTCAGGCTGTCGACCCACTGGATGTTCGCCTTCGGCCACACGGTGCCCGAGGGAAACTCGGCCGGCGGGCTGCCGGCGAAATACCGCATCGAATCCGGCAGGGTCTCGTCTCGACGATAGAACGTACCTGGTATCGCGCTCCCGAATTCGCCGAAGGCCTCTCTCGGCGCATAGATCTTCACTTTCGGGTTCAGCCCGAGGACGTGGCTCAGCCCTGAAGTGTGGTCGCCATGGCGGTGGGAGATCACCACGAAGTCGAGCCGCGAGAGGTCGACTCCCAGCGCCCGCACATTCCGGGCGAAGATCGCCGCATTGTTGCCGGTATCGAACAGGATGCGCTTCCCACCGTATTCCACCAGGGCGGCAAACCCCCAGTCGCGGATCAGTCCTGGCCTTCCACCGAACGCTTCGTAGAGAATCGTGACCCGATGAGGGGTCGGGGTGGGAGAGGCGTGCAGCCCGGGAACGAGGATGCAGGCAAGCAGGAGCGCAAACCGGAGCTCACGGACGCCCATATTTGGGCCTTAGGGTGGAGGGCCTTCAAACATGCATTAGAGTGCCGGGTCTCACCACGTCCGTCCTTACGTGAACCTGATCTCAGGGTTTACATACCTCCTGAGCCAGACACGAGGTTCCAGTGGCCGAACCGAAGACCGCCAAGCGTGCTCCGAGCAAGAGTGAGGGTAAGCCACGGCGCAAGAAGCAGGCGGCAGCCGAGCCCCGCTCCCGCGGTATCGCTCCCGACGCGATCGGCTCCGGCACGCCGCCCGCGGCTGTCAGCCGGCTCGTCGAGGCGATCGAGGCCGAGGGCGGCAGCGTGCTGGACCCCTACAAGGACCCGCTCGGCGGTCACTGGCAGATCTTCGCGGCCCTG
>JBDTUV010000039.1:0-12002 GCA_040007575.1 Gemmatimonadales bacterium | reverse complement strand
TCCCGGTAGGCATAGAGATTCTGACGCCCGGGCGACACCGGCTGGCGCACCACCTTATATCCGGCGCCGCGCAGCGCGGCATCCAGAAAATCGGTTGCCGGCCCCTCGGCTCCTGTGGGAGTCTCGAGGGCCACAAGGGACCGGGTCAGCTCAAGTGCGTCCATTAACGAGACGCCCCGCCAGCGGTGTCCGCGGCGGGGCTCCTGGTCAGAGTGGAACTGTAAAGTGCTTACGCCGACCCGAGCCTACCGCGAAAGTCCCGCTTCATTCCGCACTTCAACATCTCTGCCGGGATCGGGAGAGCAGTCAAACGGTTACGGGCGGGTGCAGATGCATGGCTCGTATTCGGGGTCGAGAGTTGTTGTAAGCTAGGAAACGGCCGAAGGCCGGGCAAGAGGCACGGCGGCGGCTTCCGCCTTGGCAGCGGCTCGTCTTCCCTCCTCGATGTCGACAAAAGCGAGAATGACCGCGCCAATGACGAAGAAGCCGATGACAGAAAGCATCGCGTTCCGGCTGGAACCGGTGGCCGCAATGGTGCCGGCGAAGATGAGCGGTCCAAAGATCCCGGCGAATTTCTCGAAGACGCTGAAGAAGCCGAAGAACTCTCCCGACTTGTGGGGCGGGATCATGCTGGCGAACAGGGACCGGCTGAGCGCCTGCGTTCCCCCCTGGACCACACCCACCAATCCCGCCAACACGTAAAAATGAGTGGCGTTTTTCATGAAGTAGCCGAGCACGCTGATGACGGTGTAGGCGACGAGGCCGAGAAAAATGGCGCGTTTGGCGCCGATGCGCCCGGCGAGCGTACCGAACAGAAGGGTGCAGGGAAACCCGATGAACTGGACCAGGAGAATCGCCGCAATGAGCGAGTTCTGTCCGATCCCGAGCTCGGTGCCGTAGGCGGTAGCCATCCTGATGATGGTCTGGATTCCATCGTTGTAGATCAGAAACGCCACCAGCATCAGAAACGCCTGGCGATAACCGCGCAGCTCCCGGAACGTCTCCGCCATGCGCACGAATGCCATCCTGACCGGGCTTTCTTCCGGACGCTCGCTGGGCTCCAGACGGGGTGCCGGCTCAGGCACCTTCCTGAACAGAGGCAGCGAGAAGACCAGCCACCAGACTGCCACCGAGACGAATGCGAGCCGAACGGGAAGGGTTGCCTGCGCCTCGGAGAGCTCCGGACCCGAGGGAAGCCCGAACCAGGCCGGCTTCAGGATCCAGGCCAGGTTGAGCGCGAGCAGAATGCCGCCGCCGACGTAGCCGACGGCATAGCCGGCGCTCGACACCCGGTCGATCTCCTCGGGCCGCGCAATGTGCGGGAGCAGCGCCTCGTAGAAGACAAAGCTCCCGGCGACGCCGATCATCGACACCAGGAACAGGGCCGAAGCCAGGTCTATCTCGCCCCGCCGGATAAAGAACATCCCCCCGATTGCGGCCACCCCGATGAACATGAACAGGGCCAGCAGCCGCTTCTTGATGCCCCTGTAGTCGGAGATGGCGCCCAGCATAGGCGAGATCAGGGCGATGACCACGAGGGAGAGCGTGTTCACGGTGGCCAGACGCTGGGTGGCGCTGCTCGCAGGCAACTCCGCGCCCGCGACCTTGACGAAGTAAATCGGGAATACCGCTACCATGATGGTGGTTTGTACCGCAGAGGCGGCCCAGTCGTACATCGTCCAGGCACGGAGCTCGGGGCGGTCGAGACCCAGGCGGGAGAGGAGCGATAACTTGGACATGGTCGGGGAAGCTAGGGGCGGCTGTGGCGGAGCGACAGGACTACCGCCAGAGCCAGCGTAACCACGATCACGCCCAGCGAGAGCAGGGTCGGAATGTGGAACAGCCCGCTCAGCGCCATCTTGAGGCCGACAAAGACCAGAATGAACGAGATGCCGGGCTTCAGGTACACGAACTTGTCCAGCAGGCCAGCGAGCACGAAGTACAACGCTCGGAGTCCCAGGATGGCGAACACGTTCGAGCTGTAGACGAGAAACGGGTCCCGAGTCACGGCGAAGATGGCGGGAATGCTGTCGATCGCGAATACCACGTCGGACCACTCCACCACGAGGAGCACTAGCAGAAGTGGGGTAGCGAGCGCCTTGCCGCCAGTGGTTCGGGTGAAGAACCGGTTGCCGTCGTAGCTCGGGCTCAGCGGTATGAAGCGGCGAGCCAGGCGCACCGCCGGATTTCGTTCCAGGTCTACCCGCTCCTCCTTCTGGGTGAACATCCGGATTCCGGTCACGACCAGAAGGCCACCAAAGACGTACACGATCCAGGTGAAGCGGTCGAGCAGGAACGCGCCCAGGCCGATCATGATGAGCCGCATCACGATTGCGCCCAGGATCCCCCATTTGAGGACCTTGGGCTGGGCATCGGGTCGTACACAGAAGTAGGTGAAGATCAGCAGGAAGACGAACAGGTTGTCGACGCTGAGCGAGAGCTCGATGAGATAACCGGTGTAATACTCCAGGGCCTGTTGGGTGCCCTCCCGCCACAGAATGAACAAGCCGAACAGAACCGCCAGCATCACCACCCCACCGCTCCAGCTGAGAGCCTCCTTCAGGGTGAGGACATGGCTGCGGCGGTTGAGCACGCCCAGGTCCAGGACCAGGAGGGCCACGACCAGGCCGGTAAAGCCCAGCCAGACGGCCGGAGGGTGGCCCCCCACCTCAACGGCCCAGGGCCATGGCCTCGAGCCGTGCGACCCGCTCCGCCGTGGGCGGGTGGGTGCTGAACAGCTTGGAGGCGACGCCCCCCTGGGCGGCCAGCGGGTTGACCTGGGCCAGCGGCGCCACGGCCGGAGGCACCTGCATGGGGATCCGGTGGGCCAGCGAATCGAGCCGGATGAGAGCGTTGGCTAACGGCATCGGACGGCCGAGGATCAGCGCGCCCACCCGATCAGCCTCGAACTCCCGCTGCCGTGATATGGCGAACTGGATCATCATTGCCCCGATCGGCGCCAGGAGGATCAGGGCCAGCTGTACCAACGGATGGCCGTTGTCATCGTCCCGCCCGCCGCCGAACATGAGCAGGTAGGGCAGGTTGCTGAGTGCGGCGGCGACACCCGAGGCGACGGTCGCGATCAGCATGTCCCGGTTCTTGATATGGGCCAGCTCGTGCGCGATCACACCCTCGAGCTCCTCCTGCGGAACGTACTTGAGGATTCCGGTGGTCACCGCCAGAACCGCGTGCTCCGGATTGCGCCCGGTGGCAAAGGCGTTGGGCTGCTCGTGCGGGGCCACCGCGACCGTCGGCATCGGCAGACCGGCCTTCAGCCGAAGGCGATCGACCATGGTATAGAGCTCCGGCGCCTCCTGGGCGGTGACGACATGCGCCCCGTACATCCTGAGCACCAGGCGGTCGGAGAAAAAGTACATGATGAAGTTGAACAGGCTGCCGAACACCAGGGCTATGACGAGCCCACTCGAGCCGCCGAGGAGCTGGCCCGCCAGCAGGAACAGTCCCAGCAACCCGGCCATGAGTACGAAGGTCTTGACGTTGTGCATATGCCACTCGCCGTAGAACTGGGGCCAAATGAAAGAGCGAGACCCCGTCCGCTCCGCTTTCGCGTGGACGAAGGTCTCGCTCTAAGGTCCAGGAGCAGCAGCTGCGCTGTTCGCTGTCTCCTCCCGAATGGACCGTGCCCGCACTTGGCGAACAGTCTTGACGATCCATCCGTCCGCCCTGCCGGCGGATAAGCTACTCCCCTTCTACAGTCGCAAATCTAAGGCTTCGGTCGTATTGGAGCAACCGACCGGATGTCAGGGAAACCCAGTGCTTGACAAGCGGGCTAATGAGGCGTTCCGTGGAGACATCCGCTCGCAGGACACCGCACTATGCTTTCCGAAAAATTCAGCCTCGAGGCACGCCTATGTCTGCACGCATAGTCCGCCGTGTTCGGCCGGAGCTGCGCCGGTGCGCAGCGCTTTTGGCCGGCGCCTGGGTCGTTGCCGCTGGTCCCCGTTTACTGTCGGCGCAGGGCCAGGACGCCGTTCTCACCGGCAAGGTCAGTGACGCCGCAAGCAACGAAGCGCTCAGCGGAGCCCGGGTCTTCGTGCCCGGCACCGTCATGTCGACCAGTACCAGGCTCGATGGCAGCTACCGTCTGCGGCTGGTGCCCGGCACTCACGAGGTCCGGGTCACCTACATCGGCTACAGCATCGGGGGGGACACGGTCCAGGCCGAGGCCGGGGCGTCTCTCAGCCGGGATTTCCCACTCGCGCGCGAGCCGCTGGCGCTGCAGGAGCTCGCGGTGATCGGTACTCGGGCCTCGGAGCGGACCTCCACCGACGCCCCGGTGCCGGTAGACGTGCTCACCGCCGCGGAAATCAAGCAGACCGGCCGCACCGAGACCGCCCAGATCATCCAGGCGCTGGCGCCGTCGTTCAACTTTCCCCGCGCCACCATCTCCGACGGCACCGACCACACCCGGCCGGCCACGCTTCGCGGCCTTGCCCCGGACCAAGTCCTGGTCCTGGTCAACGGGAAGCGGCGCCATCCGAGCGCGCTCATCAACGTCAACGGCAGCATCGGACGTGGCTCGGGCATGGTGGACCTCAACGCTATTCCAGCCAGCGCTATCGAGCGGATCGAGATTCTTCGAGACGGTGCGGCAGCGCAGTACGGCTCTGATGCCATCGCTGGGGTGATCAACATCATTCTCAAGGAGGGCGCCCCCAACGAGCTCAGCACCACTTTCGGCCAGACGGTCGAGAGCGACGGCGGTGTGATCCAGGGGGCGGCAAACTACGCCCTCGCGGTGGGGGGCGATGGCGTTCTGCAGATCGCGGGCGAGTATCGCAACCGGGGCTTCACCAACCGCTCCGCGGCCGACCTGCGTCCCCAGTATTTCGCCGGCGACCCGCGAAACAGCGATCCTACGCTCACCGGGCAGATCAATCACCGGCAGGGCGACGCCGATACCGAGGACGCCGGGCTCTTCCTGAACCTGGCCAAGCCGGTGACCGATGCGGTCGAGGTATATGCCTTCGGCGGAGGCACCCTGCGGAGTGGGGAATCGGCCGGGTTCTGGCGTCGAGCGCTGGACGACAGGACCGTCCGGGCCATCTATCCCAACGGCTTCCTTCCTATGATCGGGACCAAGATCTCCGACTTCTCCGGCGTGGCGGGACTCCGGGGCGAACAGTCGGGGTGGCGCTGGGACCTGAGCGCCGACTACGGGCGTAACCTCTTTCACTTCGATGTCCGAAACAGCGCCAATGTGACTCTCGGCGCGGCGAGTCCCACCGAGTTCTACGCCGGCACGCTCAAGGCCGACCAGCTCACCGCCAACCTCGATGTGGCGAAATCTTTCAAGGTGGGACTGGCTTCCCCGATAAATGTGGCCGTAGGCGGTGAATTCCGCCGCGACGGCTATCATATCACTGAAGGCGAGCCGGACAGCTACCGCGACGGCGGCGTGCGGATTCTGGATGGGCCCCGACAGGACAGCCTGGGGGCGCCCGGGGCTCAGGTCTTCCCCGGCTTCCGTCCGGTCGACGCCACCTCACAAAATCGCCACAACGTGGCCGGGTACATCGACCTCGAGGCCCAGCTGGTGCGGAGGCTGCTGATCGGAATCGCGGGACGAGTGGAGGACTACAACGACTTCGGTTCCACCACCGACGGCAAGGTCACCGCGCGCTTCGAGCCGATTTCGGGGTTTGCGGTACGCGGGGCTGTCTCGACCGGCTTCAAGGCCCCGTCGCTGGGTCAGTCCTTCTTCTCGGCCACGTCCACCAACTTCATCAACGGCGTGCCGTTCGATAACCGAACCTTCCCGGTGACCAGCCCCGTGGCGCAGGCGCTCGGCGCCAGCCCGCTCACGCCAGAGAAGTCTCAGAACTACAGCTTCGGGGTGGCGCTCAATCCGGTGAAGAATCTCTCGGTCACCGCCGACTACTACCAGATCCTGATCGACGATCGCATCGTCTTCTCCGGCAACTTCACCGGGCTGGCAATCCGCACATTCCTGACCAACCAGGGCTTTCCCGGGGTTGCGGGCGGCCGGTTCTTTACCAACGCCATCGACACCCGGACGCTGGGTGTGGACATCGTTGCCAACTATGGATTCGCCATTGGCGCCACCAGCACTCTGCGGCTGACGGGAGGTTACAACTACAACATCAACCGAGTCCTGCGGGTAGCGCCCACGCCTGCGGCGTTGAGCGCATTCCAGGAGACCCTCTTCGACCGGGTGGAGCGCGCCCGCATCGAGGTGGGTCAACCCAGGAACAACGTGTCCCTGAGCGGAGTCTTCAATTATCAGGATCTTGGATTCACGCTTCGGACCCAACGGTTCGGCCATGTCACCAGCTTCGGCACCCCGACCGACGGCTCGCTCGATCAGACCTTCGGGCCCAAGTGGATCACCGACGTGAACGCGTCGTATACTTTCGGCGGGCGACTCACATTCACGGCTGGCGTCGACAATGTGTTCGACGTCTATCCTGACGTGAACAACCAGGGCAGCGGTAGTACGCCGCCGGGGACGGGTACGGCTGGAAACAACAACTTCGGCATCTTCCCCTACAACCAGATCTCGCCCTTTGGGTTCAACGGGGCGTTCTATTACGGAAGGCTGACGTTTGGATTCTGAGAAGCACGTCTAGGGTCTAAGTTCTAGCGTCTAGGGTCGAAACCTATCTGGTAGACTCTAGACTCTAGACTCTAGACTCTAGACTCTAGACCCTAGACCCTAGACCCTAGACTGTTCGCTCCGATCCCCCACTAGAAGCCAGGCGCTTCCTGATGCACCGGGTCATTCAGAATCAGCGCCTGCACGAACGAACCAGGGGGGGTGTCGTGCTGCCCCTCGGGAATCACAAGCAGGGCGTTGGCTCGAGCCATCGAGGTGAGGATTCCCGAGCCTTGGGGGCCGGTCAGCCGTGCCTCGGGACCACTCGGTCCCTCGGTCACGATTCCCCGGAGGAAATGCTGCAGTGTTGGCTTCAGGCTGATCGGCTCGGCCACGCGCACTGGTACGCTGCGGCGGAATACGCGCTGGTGACCCATCATCCGCCGGATGGCCGGATGCACGAACAGCTCGTACGTCACCATCGTGCTCACCGGATTCCCCGGTAGCCCGACCCACGGTACCTCCCCCAGCAGGCCGAAGCCCACGGGCGCCCCGGGCCGCATCCGAAGCTTCCAGAAACGCCGCTTGAGGCCCAGCTCCTCGAGCACGGTCCGGACGTAGTCGTGCTCGCCGACGCTGATGCCGGCCGTGGTCACCAGCAGATCGCAATCCATGGCCCGGGCCAGGTGCTCGCGTAGACTGTCGGGTGTATCGGCCGCGATCCCGAGATTCACCGGCTCGCCGCCGGTCTGGCGTACCATCGCAACGAGCGTGTGGGTGTTGCTGCTGGCGGTCTTCCGGCCGCTGAGGATCTCCTCCGGCTGGTCCACGTCCACGATCTCGTCGCCGCTACCCAGGATCGCGACCCGCGGCCGGCGATAAGCCAGGGGGTGGGCCACCGCCAGTGACGCCAGCACACCAAGCTGCGCCGGGCCCAGCTCGGTACCCGCGGTGAGTACCGTGCTGCCTTTCCGGACGTCTTCGCCGACCCGCCGGGTGTTCACGCCCACGTCGCGGTCTTTGAGGATCGTGACGGTCTCGGCGCCCTGGTCGGTGTCTTCCTGCCGGATCACGCTGTCGGCCCCCTCAGGCAGCGGTGCGCCGGTGAAGATGCGGGCGCACTCGCCGGGGCCGATCCGGCGGGTCGGAAAGCGTCCCGCGGGAATGTGTTCGATGACCCGGAGTCGCACCGGTTTTGCCTCCGCGGCACCGCGAACGTCCTCTCCGCGCGCGGCGTAGCCATCCATCGCCGAATTGGTCCAGGCCGGAATGTCGAGCGGGCTCACGACATCCTCGGCCAGGACGCCGCCGAGCGCGTCGTCCAGCGGCATGCGCAGGGCCGGCTGCCGCCGCACATCCAGCAGAATTCTGCCGGCGGCTTCGGCGGCGCCGAGAGGCGCAGTCACGAGTCGAGGACCAGCGATCGCTCCCATGCCAGGGTAGCGAGGAGCTGGAGCCAGATCGTGTCGTTGAAGCGGAGGACGGTGCAGTCGGCCTGGAAGTCGTGATCGTCGGTGATGATGGCCACCCACTCCCGGGAGTTGGGTGCCGACGGGTCGTATAGCGGTCGATCACCGGCGGACCGGCGGAATACCTCGATCTTCGGCAGGGGCGCGGTCTTGAAGCCTTCGGTGAGCACGATGTCGGCCCCTTGCATATACCGCCGGGCCAGTCCGATTGGATCGTAGTCGTCCGGGCTCCGCTCGAAGAGCACCCGGAGATCCGGCGAGGCGATGAGCACTCGCTCTGCCCGTCCCTCGTTGAAGTGCCGCCACGTGTCGCTGCCGGTCCGGTCCACGTTCGCGGGGTGGTGCCCGTGCTTGATCGTCATGACCCGATGGCCCCGGCGAGCCAGCTCGCTCGTCAGCGCGACAGCAAGGGTCGTCTTTCCAGCATTCTTGCGGCCGATTACGGAGATGATGCGCGTTGACGCCACAGCTGGTCCGCTCGTGCGAGGTCGTCCGCGGTGTTCACGTTGAAGAACAGGAGGCTTGGATCCGCCAGGACCCGGACCTGCTCCAGAGGGAGGATACCAACCCGGATGCGGTCGTGAAAGCCGATGGCCCGGAGGTCGCCCGCGGCCAGGCATTCGGCGATCGCCTGGCGGCAGGCCGGACCGTAGGCGGCGCACAGCGGCTCGACGCCTCTGCGGCCACCGCTCTCGGGCAGCATGGCGTCGTAGTTGCTCAGGCCTTCTGCCAGCGCACGGATCAGAGGTTCGGAGACGAACGGCATGTCCCAAGCGACGCACACCACCGGCGCGGGTGACTCGACCACCGCAGTGTAGATACCGCCTAGCGCTCCCAGGCCAGGCGTGGCGTCGCCTATCGTTCGAAGATCTGGTCGCCAGGTAGCGGCGTCCGCCGCGTTGGCGACGAGCAGCGGTGGCTGGTCGAGTGCAGCCGTCATTACCTGCACCAACCGATCCAGGATGCGCACTCCACCAACCAGCTCCAGCCCCTTGGGTCTCCCCTCGAAGCGGGTTGCTCCACCGCCGGCCAGGACGGCCCCACGAACCCGTGCTCCCGTTCGTTCCATGCCTACCCGCTTACCCGCTTACCCACTTACCCGCCTCAATACCGTCTCCCCTTCCTGCGCTCCAGCACCACGTCCACACCGATCGTCATGCTGAGGATGTGCTTGAACTGACGCTCGTGCGGAGGCATGGTGCCGGCTATGGCGGCCGGGCCGGTCACCCGGTTGATGGGGAGGAGGTTGTCTCGAATCTCCCAGCGCAGCTGGTACCCTCTGGCGACCGCCGCGGTGAATCCGGCTCCGAGAGCGAACGAGGGATCCACGCGCGACTCGCGGTCATCGGTGTAGATGATGAGATTGACCGGGCCTGACGGGCTGGGGAATTCCCCGGTCATGCGCACCGAGCTCTGATTGCTGAAGAGGAGCCCGGCGTTGAAGCGGACGTAGGGTGACAAGAGCTTTCGGCTGCTGAATCTGAATATGGGCCCGCCAGAGACGATTACCGCGGTAGCCCGCCGCTGGCTGGCGTCGATCGCCTGGCAGGCGGCCGTGACGATGGCCGATCCCGAGGAGAAAACCTGACTGCAATTGTCCTCGTAGCCCAAGCCGATGAGAAAGCCCTCCGCGGTGAGCCCGAAGTGATCCCTGGGGAAGTAGGAGGCTCCCAGCGCCACCGCCAGGGTGGAGCGCACTCGCCGCTCAAGCGCCAGTATGTCGGCCGGATCGGTAACCTGCACCGGCTGGGCACTCACCGACCAGAGCTTCTTCCCACCCACGATACCGCCCGAGAGCGTAAAGATCAGCCGCGCCTGATCGGCCGTCGCTTGCGCTGACGTGGTGGCGGGTAGGGACGCCGAGGCGGCGAGAACCAGAATGGCGAGGAGCCTTCGGTTGTGCATCAGCCCCCCAGAAATTGATGGTCTACTGCCAGACACCGGTCCATCACGACGGCGATCCCGGCTTTCTCCAGCTGGCGCGCCACTTCGTCGTGCCGGATGCCCTGCTGCATCCAGACGAGCGAGGGACGAATCTCCAGCAGTGCTTCCAGCAAGGCGGGGATGTGCTCGGAGCGGCGAAAGATGTTGACGATATCTATGGGTCCGGCCGCGGCCGCTGAACGTAGATCGGGATGGACCGGCTCACCCAGCGTCACGCCGCCAACCGGATGCACCGGAATGATCGTGTATCCAGCGCGCTGAAGGTAGGCAGCCACTCCGTGGCTGGGCCGCTCCGGCTTCCGGCTCAACCCCACTACGGCAATCCGCCGGGCATTGCGGACCAGCTCCGCCAGCCTGGCGGAGTCAGGCGGCACCTGGTCCCGCCGCGCCGTGATGCTGCGGGTGACCGCTGACCGCGCGCCCTACGAGCACCATACCGCTTCGCCGGGCGATCTCGACCGCCAGTGTGGATGGAACCGAGGGCGTCGCCACGTATGCTATTCCCGCCCGTGCCGCCTTGAATGCAAGCTCGGCTGAGATCCGGCCGGTGACCAGCAATCCCAAGCCTTCCACCGCGCGTCCGGCGAGCAGCGCCCCTCCGAGCACCTTGTCCACCGCGTTGTGCCGCCCGATGTCTTCGGCATGCGCGATGAGCGGCGAGGGCGCCGCTTGATCGATCAGCGCTGCGGCGTGGATGCCGCCGGTGTCCTTGTACCGCTCTCCCTTGGCGAACAGCGCCTTGAATAGACCGCGAAGCTCTTCCAGCCCGGGAGGCGTTCCGCGCGCCGGTTGGGCTGCCACGGTAGCCGGGTCTGCCAGGAAGGTGGAGACGGCGCCGCACCCCGAAGCCAACACAGGTCGCCGGCCTTCGGCTTGCACGGCCGCAACTCTGTCCTGGGGGACCTCGGCCCAGAAACCGAGGTCGGTCGCGCAGGGCCGCAGGTGCACCTGCTCGATGGAGTCGATGTAACCCTCCCCGTAAAGCCAGCCGATCGCCAGCTCCTCCAGCAGGTCGGGTGTGCACATCCAGGTGACAGCCGGCTTGCCGTTCACCTCGAGCCAAACCGCAACCTCTTCGACCGCGGCGAGCTCGGACATGCGCCCGCCGCGCTTCGAGGGTTGGATCAGGTCAGGCGACTCCGGTACAGTCGGCATATAGTGTCGGGTCCTCCATGACGCGTACCCGTTCGAGCACGAGGGTGGCCGGGAGCCGGGCGGCAATCCGGCGGAAAAGGTACGCCGCGATTCCCTCGCAGGTGGGCAATGTCTTTCCGTAGGCGAACGCCGGCACGTCGAGGTTGAAGTGTTTGCCGGCGAACGGGGTCAGCACTTCGTCGTGGAGAATTCGGTCCAGCAGGCCGAGATCGATCACCATGCCCGTCTCGTCAACGCTCCCACCTACGGTCACAGCGCATTGATAATCGTGACCGTGGCCTGGCGGATCCGCCAGGGAGCCGAATGCCTCACGGTTGCGCGACTCGCTCCACTCCGGGCGGTAATAGCGGTGGAGTGCGTGGAAGCCTACCACCCGGGTGAGAGAGATCGCCATCGTCAGGGCGAGAACGAATAACCCAGACCCACCTGAAGCCAGGGACTGGCGGTCCACTCCGTCAGTTTATCGCCCACGATCACCGCGTTGGAGTTCGGCGGGATTCCCGGCTCCTCCGTCGGCTCAGCCTGAAATGTGGCCGGGTATTTCAGCCTCCAGAAGGCTGCCCGCGCCTCTCCCCTCAGGTGGAGCCGATCGCTGATGAAGAACCGAAATCCCACGCTGGGAACAACATAGATCTTCCGGCCGAACTTGTACTGGCTGGTATCGGCCGGCGTCGCACTCCCGGAGGCCAATCCGAATCCGGCACCGATAAAGGGTGCGATCCGGTGCCAGCTCTTACCCCCGGTCAGGTTGAACTGGAAGGCAAGCTCGGCGAACGTGACCGACTGCCGTACCGGGCCGCTCCTGCGGTTTGCCAGCAGCACGAACGGGTTCACGATGAACCGGTCCAGGTTGCCCC
>JBDTUV010000038.1:0-12045 GCA_040007575.1 Gemmatimonadales bacterium | reverse complement strand
ACGGCGATAGCAGCATGTGGCTCAGCGACCAGACCGCGTGGACCTGGGAGCGGCTGTGGCCACTGGAGCAGAGCTTCTGGGACGCGGCGCCGGGCGCGCTCGCGTCGCCCGCAGCCCGTCCGCTGCTGGCCCAGGCGGCAAGGGAGCTCCTGCTCGCCCAATCCTCAGACTGGCAGTTCATCATCTCTACCGGAGCAGCGGCCGACTATGCCGAGAAGCGGTTCAAGCAGCATTGCGAGGATGCCGAGAAGCTAATTGCGGCGCTCGGGCCAGGTCGAGAAGGAGACCTCGAGTCAGCCCAACGCCTGGCGGATGAGCTATACCAGCGCGATCAGCTCTTCCCCAACGTGCTGCCCGCAGTGGCAGCTGCGCTCGGGGGCTCCCGGTCACTCGTCGTCGGGTAGCACATGGCTTCGATTCGATTCGTCTTTGGCCTTCACCTGCATCAACCGGTCGGTAACTTCGACCACGTCTTCGAGCAGCACGTCCACGATGTCTACCGGCCGATTCTGGAGCGGCTCTCAGAGCGAGGGTTTCTCCCCCTGGTTCTGCATCTGTCCGGTCCCCTCTTGGAGTGGCTGGAGAAGCACGATACAGGGTACCTGGACTTCCTGGGTAACCTGGTGTCGGACCGGAAGGTGGAGCTGCTCCTGGCCGGATTCTACGAGCCGGTGCTCGCGTCCCTCCCTCGAGCCGACCGGGTAGAGCAGATCCAGTGGATGCGGGATGCGGTGCGCCGCCGCTTCGGTGTCGAGGCCCAGGGGCTGTGGCTGACGGAACGAGTCTGGGAGCCCGAGCTCGCGGCCGATCTGGCGGATGCCGGGGTCCGCTACGCACTAGTGGACGATCGCCACTTTCTGGTGTCTGGATTCTCGGGCGAGCAGCTCCATACCCCATACTGGACCGAGAGCGACGGCAAACGGGTGGCACTCTTCCCGATCGACGAGCGTCTGCGTTATCTCATCCCGTTCCGGCCGCCGGAGGAGACTGCGGCCTACCTGCGGGAGCTCCGCGGCGCGGGTCACCGGCTTGCGGTCCTGGCCGATGACGGAGAGAAGTTCGGTGGCTGGCCCGGAACCAAGGAGTGGGTGTACGAGCGTGGCTGGCTGCATCGTTTCACGGCCACCATCAACGGCCTGGTCGAGAACGGTGAAGTTCAGCTCAGCACCTTGCGCGACGCGCTGGATACCGTGCCCAGCGGCGGCATTGCCTACCTCCCGACCGCCTCCTACCGCGAGATGGAAGGCTGGTCGCTGCCTCCCGATGCTGCGCTCCGCTTGATTCGGCTGGAGCGAGATCTGGGTGAGGAGCGCCTGGCCGGCCCCGATGGTGCACTCATCCGCGGCGCCCACTGGCGTAACTTTCTGGTGAAGTACTCCGAGTCCAACCGGATGCACAAGAAGATGATGGCGCTCTCCCTGCTCTGCCGGCGCCGGGGTGATCCGCCTGCGGCCCGGCGGGCCATCGGCCGGGCCCAGTGCAACGATGCCTACTGGCATGGTGTGTTCGGCGGCCTGTACCTGCCTCATCTGCGGGAAGCTATCTGGCGTAATCTCGCACTGGCGGAGTCGGAGCTCCGTCGGGGAGAGGCACTCCAGGTTGAGGTTCTGGACCTGGACGGCGACGGGCATGACGAGATCTGGGTCCATTCGGATCAGTTTTCGGCACTGCTGAGCCCAGCCCGGGGAGGCACACTGGAGGAGTACAGCATCTTCGCTACCGGTGTGAACTACGCCAACACGCTCACCCGGCGGCGCGAAGCCTACCATGAGACCGCGGAGCAGCACCCTCCACTCGATGCCGATCCGCGGTCGATCTTCGTCGACCGGGTGCTGCCGGGCGGACTGACTCTGGAGCAATACGCCGGTGGTGACTACACACCTGGCCACTCATGGGCACCTTGCCCTGGCAGCTTTACCATCGAGCGGCAAGACGACACCATCGAGGTTGCGTGCTCCTTCTCCAGCCCAGCCGGAGAGCAAACCCTGGAGAAGAGATTCGAGTTCGCTGGCAACGGGATCTTCAGGGTTAGCTACGAATGGGATGTTTCGATCGGACAGCCGAACGATCTCTTCGCGCCCGAGCTCTCGCTCTTTGCCCCGCTCGATCTCCAACCCGATCCCGAGGCCGGGATCTGGACCTTTCCGATCGAGACACTGGCCCAATCGGAGCGCGGCTTCGATCGAACCAGGCAGGGCGACTCGGTCACGATTCGTTGGCCGGTCCACCTGGGCCGGGCATCGGTATCTGTGTCCGTACCGGGAAGTGAAGATACCGGGGCCACCGCCAACGAACGCTCCAGTTCCCGCGCACCCAGCCTTCTCTGAGCTCAGCTGGCCTGCCTCTTGCCCGCTAGGGGTCATCCCTAACAGATCCGGGCCACAATGCTTGGTAACAGCGCACTTCAGCCTGTCCGAATGCAATACGCACTGGCGCTTTGCGGAGCGCTGGCACTGTCGGCCTGCTCCGCCAAGTACACGGCGGTTCCCGCCCGGCTCGCCCTCGCGCCGTACGGTCGCATCGCCGTGGTAACATTCTCCACCGACCAGTCGAACAGCGGCATGAGCGCGCTGGCGACCCAGCGGTTCGCCGAGGCTTTGCTCGCCAGTCAGTCTGGTTTCGAGCTTCTTGAGCTCGACGGCGCGGATTCCACACTCAAGGGCCTGGCAGCCAATAGCGACGGTGTGGCGCTCGCGCAGGCCCTGGGTCGGCAGAGGAACATTCCGGCCGTATTCGTTGGGCAACTCAAGGTTTCCGGTGTCAAGCCGCGCGGCAAGCTGAGCGTGTCGGGCATGAATGTCCGGGCTGCGGTGTCTGCCGAGCTCACGGTGCGGCTGCTGTCGACCACGACCGGGGGAACGGTGTGGCGCTCGAGCTCTGCGGCCAACGGGACCGTAGGACGGCTCAGCCTCTCGGGCTCGCTTCCTTCGATCGCGATGCGCGACAAGGAAGAGGCCTACGGTGAGGTGGTTGGTCAGCTCGTGAGTGATGTGACCCGCGATCTCCGTCCCACCTGGATCAAGCAATAGCTCCAGCCGTTCGACGATGACGAAGCCAGTCACCCAAAGCCCCTCGGCATCACCGAGGGGCTTTGGTATTTGAAGGCCCGCCGCCCTCGCGTGAAGGCTCCAGCCACCTTACTGTAAGATTGTGCTGTACGGCGCTGGTCCCACATCAGGGGAGTACATGAACATGCAGGTCTTCCTTACGGGCGCTACCGGATACATCGGGACTGCGGTGGCCGACCGGCTCCGCGCCGCGGGCGACACACTTACCGGGCTGGCCCGGAGCGACGCGGCGGCAAGCCGTCTAACGGCGGCCGGCATCCGGCCCGTGCGCGGCGACTTTGCCGATCCCAAGAGCGTGGGCTCGGCCGCCCGGTCTGCCGACGGCGTGATCAGCCTGGCCACCACCTACAACCCCGCGGTGGATGGCCCCGCGATCGATGCAATACTGGAAGCCCTCACCGGTAGCGACAAACCCTTCATCTACACCAGCGGGATCTGGTCGCACGGAGACACCGGCGGCGCGGTGGTGGACGAGACCACCCCTCCGAAACCCGCGGCGCTGGTACAGTGGCGTCAGGCGGTGGAGGATCGGGTACTCGATGGCGCCAGGCGCGGCATCCGCACCGTAGTCATACGGCCGGCTATCGTCTATGGCCGTGCCGGCGGGATTCCGGCCGGGTTCGTCGACTCCGCACAGAAGGAAGGCGCCGCCCGATTCGTCGGCACCGGCGAGAACCGCTGGCCCTTCGTGCACGTCGACGATCTGGCCGACCTGTACCTGCTGGCGCTGGAGCGAGCACCGGCCGGCTCACTTCTGCTCGGCGTGTCAGGGCCCTCGCATCCGGTGCGCGACGTAGCCGCCGCCGCAAGTCGTGGAGCAGGAGCCGGCGGACGCACCACGGCATGGCCGTTGGAGGACGCACGCAAGACGTTGGGAGCCTACGCTGACGCGCTGGTACTCGATCAGCAGGCCTCGGGCCGGCGGGCTAAGGAGACCCTGGGCTGGCAGCCACGCCGGCCGGATGTGCTGGAGGACGTCGAGCGCGGCTCTTACGCGAAGCGCTGATGGGAGCCTGGCCGGCTTCGCTCGGGGGCAACGATGGCCTCTCCTCGCGCCGGCTCTGCACCTGGTAGACCGACATGAAGCCGGACTCGAACCCGCCCCGACAACCCCGGAGGTACAGCCGCCACACGCGCAGCCGCTCCTCACCGACCAGGCGCACGGCCTCGGCGCGATGCTCGTCCAGCCGTCGCGCCCAATGCCGTAGCGTCTCGGCGTAGTCCGCCGCGAAGGCCTCAACGTGCTCGGTCACGAAGCCGGCGCGCTCGAGCGCAAGGATCACCCGGGATAAGTGAAGCGGGTCAGCGTCGGGGAACACGTAGCGTTCCGAAAACGCGCCAGCGTGGAGATAGGTGTAGTGAAGGCGCGCGACACCATGGTTGAGCAGGCGGCCCCCGGGCCGGACGAGGCCTGCCAGACGTTCCGCGTACAGATCGATCCGCTCGGCTCCCACGTGCTCGACCATGCCGATGCTGGCGATCGCGTCGAACCGCTCCCCGGTGAGGTCGCGGTAGTCCAGTACCAGGATGCGCACCCGGTTCTCGAGACCCGCCTCGCTCACCCGTGCCCGGGCAAGAGCAGCCTGCGGCTCGGAGAGTGTGATTCCCAGGACATCCACGCCGTGGCGGCTGGCCGCGTGTATGGCGAAGCTGCCCCAACCGCAGCCGATGTCGAGCACCCGCTGGCCGGGCTGGAGCCCGAGCTTACGGCACGTCAGCTCCAGTTTCGCCTGCTGCGCCGACTCCAGC
This sequence comes from Gemmatimonadales bacterium, assembly GCA_040007575.1. GTDB lineage: Bacteria > Gemmatimonadota > Gemmatimonadetes > Gemmatimonadales > GWC2-71-9 > CAVVWJ01. The sequence goes on along the minus strand of JBDTUV010000038.1, from coordinate 7,228 downwards.
GACTTGCCGTCTCTGGAGAAAAAAGCACAGCTGTACGTCATCGAGGGGTCGAGAAACAGGGCGAAGAAGGCATTGGAGACGTCGTAGTGGTGCCGGACAGCGTGGGCATCCCTGGCTTTCGAGCGGCGCATACCGAGAGGGCGAAGCTCCGTCAGCGGTGCCGACGGGGGCATGGTGGCACCCGATGCGCGTACGGCTGCGAGGTTGAGCCTGAATCGATCCCAGGCGCGAAGGGTCGGGGGGGTCCACTGATACCAGATGTCGACCACCCCGTCGAGATCTTCGACCTCGAGCTCGCCCGAGACGTAGGCTCGGCTGAGGCCGAGCTGTCCTGGTGCGCCTAGAGCCTGCGCCAGCGCTCGTGGGGATCGAACCGTGAAGGTGGGTCCGCCGGCAACGGTGGCGGGCACCGTGCCTCCGTCCCAGAAGTCGATGGCAAAGGGACGTTGGGGAAACAGCCGCGCGATTTCACGGCAAAGCGGCCTCGTACTGGTGAACCCCATCCCATCCTCCGCAAACAGCCAAAACTCAGGCCTAGGCTCCGGGCTTCTCGGGCCTGCCCGGAGGGATGCGGCCTTCCGCCCTTCCGTTCACGTACGCGTGGATCGCCTTGATCTGCTCGGGAGTCAGAATCCCCTTGAAGGCTGGCATGCCACTCGCCGGCCGCCCCCCGGTGACGACTTCAGCGAACAGGTCATAGTTACGGAACGGTCCCTTTGGACCGACCGAGAGCAAGAGGTTAGCCGCCACCGGGTTGGGGAGCGCGTCCTGGCCATGACAGCGGGCACAGTTCGCACTGTACTGCCGCCATCCCTCGTACTCCAGCCGGCTCACCTTCGAGCCACCACTCTTCGCCCCCGCATCGGACGGCTTGCCTGCCTCGGCCCCAGCGGGTGGCGTATCGCGACCGGCAGGGGATGGCGGAGTAATGGGCGGTGTAGCTGCCGAGGTATCGGGGGCTCCGGTGCCTACTCTCCCGGTCTGCGCGCCGCGGTCTACCGGAGCCGGTGCCGCGTCGTCCACCCCGGGTGTTCTCCTGTTACAGCCTGCCTGCCCCAGCCCCAACAGAAGGACTAGGGCGACGGCTCCCACGCACTTCGATGCCACAGTCATGTTCTTACTCCCTCGCAGATCTATTGCGCCACCGCGGGCCGTCCCTGGTGAATCTTGCCATCACTGCGACCCTTCACGTAGGAATAGATCGCATTGATCTTGTCCATCTCCAGCCCGAGCGAGCACCATGCCGGCATGCCCTTCTCCGGACGGCCGGCACAGACCGTTTGCACGAAGAGCGCCTTGGTCGGAATCGCCCCATCGGGCCTGAGCGACACGATCAAATGCGGGGCGATGGTCGTGCCTTGCACATCCTCCCCGTGGCAGCGCGCGCAGTTCAAGTTGAACTGCTTCCAGCCTTGATACACCTCCTGTGATACGGTATCGAGCGGCGCCTGGTGGTACGTGTCACGCAGAGGAGCGCCCGCCTCTTCCGCTGGTTGGGCAGTCTCTGCCGGTGCTGCCGCCCGCTGTGTATCGGGCGCCTCCATCGTAGCGGGCGATTGGGTCGGTGTGGCGGGTTTGGGCTTGGTAGGCTGGCGCGGCGGTGGGGTGGTCCTCGGGGGCGTTGCGGTCGCAACCGCTCCAGGCTTGGAAGCAGCTGCCGCCGTATCCACTCGAGGCGTGACCGACGCGGCGGTGTCCGCATTGGCGCTGCGTATGGTGTCGCTCGGTCCCGCTGCCGCACTGTCGGAGGCGGCGGGAGTCTGCCCGGTATCGCCCGCCGGTGCCCCTGCCCGGTCGCGGTTGCAGGCAACTAGAACCGACAGGAAGAGAATATTGACTGACGCGAAGCCCAGCCGACCGCCTCTCATATGGATGTGGTTCCTTTCATGAGTTGGTGGGCCACGCGGCCCGGACTACGGCGGATCAAAGATTGTCTCTCTCCTCAGGACGTCCGGTGATGCAGGTCACCTACCCTCGTGGATGACTCTCCCGGCGCAGCGAATTATTATCCCCGCATGACGACGCCCAGCACTCCAACTACGGTCACCCTCGGGTTAGTGCAGATGAGCTGCACCCCCGACCCGGAAACCAACATGCGGAAGGCGGTTGAAGGCATCCGCACAGCTGCCGGCCGCGGAGCCCAGATCGTGTGCCTCCAGGAGCTCTTTCGCAGCCGGTACTTCTGCCAGACGGAGGACCATGCGTTCTTCTCCCTGGCCGAGCCGATTCCCGGTCCGTCCACGGCTACACTGGGCAAGCTGGCGGCCGAGCTGGGCGTAGTAATCATCGCGTCGCTGTTCGAGAAGCGCGCCGAAGGGCTCTATCACAACACCGCGGCCATCATCGATGCCGACGGCCGGCTCCTCGGCAAATACCGGAAGATGCACATTCCCGACGACCCGCAGTTCTATGAGAAATTCTATTTCACCCCCGGAGACCTGGGCTTTCGCACCTGGGATACCCGGTTCGGCCGCATTGGCGTCCTGATCTGCTGGGATCAGTGGTATCCGGAGGCTGCCCGTCTGACCGCCATGAGCGGAGCCCAGATCCTCTTCTACCCCACCGCCATCGGGTGGCTCCCCGCCGAGAAGAAGGAGCACGGCGAGCAGCAGCAGTCCGCCTGGGAGACCATTCAGCGAAGCCACGCCATCGCCAACGGGGTCTACGTGTGTGCCGTCAACCGGGTCGGTCACGAAGAAGGGCCGACCGGCGGCCTCGAATTCTGGGGCGGAAGCTTCGTCTCCGACCCCGGCGGGCGTGTCATCACCCAAGCCGGCACCGGTGAAGAGGTGCTGACCGCCACGCTGGACCTAGGCAAGGTCGATGCAAGCCGCACCCACTGGCCATTCCTGCGCGACCGGCGCATCGACGCGTACGCCGATATCACCAAGCGCTATCTGGACTGAATGGGCAAGAAGCTGTCACCCCGAGCGAAGCGAGGGGGCCGGAGCGATGCTTTGGCCCCCTCAGTCGCGAAGCCTGCCCTGAGCGGAGTCGAAGGGCTCCCTCGGGGTGACAACTCCAGTAGCCCGGCTTCTCAGGGCTACCGCATGCCCGCCGAATGGGAACCCCATCGCGGTACCTGGCTCAGCTGGCCTCACAAGGAGGCCTCGTGGCCAGGGAAGTTCGGCCCGGTGCCGGCGATCTTCGCGCGGATGGTGCGCCACCTCGCCGACCAGGAGGAGGTGCACATCAACGTCGCCGGTCCGGCCATGGAGCAGGACGTCCGGCGACTCTTGTCTGACGCAGGGGCGGCCAGCGGCAACGTCTTCTTCCATTACAATCCCACCAATGACGCCTGGTGCCGGGACCACGGCCCCATCTTCCTTCAGCGAGGAAAGGGCGGCCGCAGCGATGAGGCTATCGTCGACTGGGGCTACAACGCCTGGGGCGGCAAGTACCCGCCTTACGATCTCGATGACGTGATCCCCACCCGAATCGCCGAGGAGCTGGGCCTTCCGGTGTTTCACCCCGGCATCGTGATGGAGGGTGGATCGATCGACGTCAACGGCAGGGGAGCTCTGCTCACCACCGAGGCTTGCCTGCTCAACCCTAACCGCAACCCTCACCTCGACCGCGCCGCCATCGAGGACTATCTGCGGGCCTATCTCGGCGTGTCCCACATCCTGTGGCTCGGCGATGGGATCGCCGGCGACGACACCGACGGTCACGTGGATGACCTGACCCGCTTCGTGGATCCGACCACAGTCGTCACCGTGGTGGAGGACGATCCGGCCGATGAGAACTACGAGCCACTACAGAGCAACCTGGAACGGCTCAACCGCATGACGGACCAGGACGAACGGCCACTCCGTGTGGTCACCCTCCCGATGCCGCGTCCCCTGTACCACGACGGGCAGCGGCTTCCGGCCAGCTATGCCAATTTCTATATCGCCAATGGGGTCGTTCTGCTACCGACCTACGACCCCGGTCGCGACGAGCAGGCTCGGGCTACACTCCAGACGCTGTTCCCGGCTCGAGAGGTCATCGGCATCGATTGCACCGATCTGGCCTGGGGCCTGGGCGCCTTCCATTGTGTGACCCAGCAGTGGCCGTCTACAACGGGGCGGCGGGGCGGCGGGGCGGCGGGGCAGTAACGGCTGCTACTGCCGTGCGGCCGCGCGAACTCATCGCCTACATTTCACTGCCCCGCGGCCCCGCGGCCCCGCTCGTAGGATCGCACATCCGTGCGCGCCTACGACTTCTGCCACGTCCCCACCAGCGCCGCCCGGCGGCTGCCGCAGGTGTCCCCTCCGAGCCCGACGATGTGCAGCTGGTTCTCGGTTCGGCTGACAACGTAGCGTGCATCCGCAGTCTGGCACGCACTTGCGGCGGTATCGGCCTTGAAGACCAGCGTGTCTCCATGTACTTCGGCGCGGGCCTTCACATCCACCGAATCGGGCCAGCGTGGCGAGGGCAGCAAGAGCTCCACCCGGCCGTCTGAGGCCAGCTTCATTCGTACCTCGCCTTCACCGTAGAGATCGCGCTTCCAGGTTCCGGCATACTTGCCACCCTCTCCCGCACAGGCGAACAACAACGGGAGAAGTGCTATGAGAAGTCTCATCCTGGTCTCCCTATGGCTGAAACCCCACCACCTACCACTATGAAGCTCGGCAATGCAGTACAGCCGGACCTGAATTACAGATCCGGCTGCACCGATGATCGATTGACCTCCGCGTCAGCGCGGCTGCAACTCCGCCGACGGGATCGGCAAGGTCAGGAAAATGAGATCAGGCGGAGGTCCGACTCGATCGAAGCCGGTCAACTGACCAGTCAAATTATACCGGCGATAATCGACCCAGCTATGGCCACCTTCGTACATCAGCGAGTAACGCTTGTTGTACAGCAGTTCCGAAAGCAGGGACGGTTGATCCACCACTCCAGCATACGGAGGCAGGCCACCCGATAGGTTGCGCACCGTGTTGATATCGTCGACCGCCGTGACGAAGTCACTCATGCCGATGCTGGCTTCTGCCCGGAGCAGGATCAGCTCCTCGTTCTTGATCAAGGGAATCGGGGAACTCGGACTAGGATAGCGGATCCAGCCAAGATCGGAGCTCAGCAGCTGCACCGGAGAGGTATTGGTAGTTCCGCCCGATCGGGACGGGCGTTTCACCAGTTTGTTGAGATAGCGCTGGTCGAGTGCCCCCCCGACCTGAAGTTGTGCCTGGGTCTCAAGCGACGGATGGCCGAAGTTCTCACTGTTCTGGGAACTGACCGCAAGTTGGTTTGGCACATCACCCGGTCCGGTGCCGAAATCCATGTACACTCCCCGGTCGAGCGGCGCAGCGGGATCCAGGAACGATTGCGACAAGGAGGTGAGCGCTCCGGGAAAATCACCGCGATAGACGGCGACTCGTGCCCGCAGTGCTCGGTTGAACTGGAGGAACGTCGATGGGGTATTGAAGCCGGTGAACCCCGGCGGGAGCGTGAACGGGAACGCCGCGCCCACCAACTCGGTTGCGGCCTGGTCGAGCAGGATAATCACCCGGTCCCACGCCTGCGCATTGGTGGCAAACGCAGCGGGCGGGGCGCCCGCATCGGTCCCTACGTCGATCGGGATCTGATCTTGGTTGTGGGAATCGAGAATGATGATGAAGTTGTAGGCCTGCAGGGTGTGGGCAAAGCCGGTCACCGCGCTTTGCTCCTCTAGCGTGAGCGAGGTTGCGCTCCCTATCACCGCGAGCAGGTCGTTGGCGCTGCGGATTGCCGAATAGGGCTCCAGCCAGTGATCTCCACCAAAGGGGCGGCTTCCGGCATCCAGTGGACCCTGCATCATCTCCTGAACGTATCGAGGGTCTGCAGCATCGATCCGGTATGCCTCTCTCCCCCAGATGGCGCCGTCGAGCGCCCAGTCGGCCACATCCTGCCGAGTGGCGATCAGAATGCCTCTGGCGGCAGATCCCACCTGGCTGGCGGAGGGGTTCTCGCCAATGACACTGGGACTGTTAGGGTTCGCAATGTCGTAGTTGCAGGCGCCCGCGCTGACGGCTACCAGAGCCAACGCCAGTCGAATCACTTTGATGGGCGTCATGGTCAGAACCCCAAATCGATCGAGAAGAAGAAGCTGCGACTCGGCGGGAATGGAGCCACGTCGATGTTCCGCACGATCGCCTGGTTGGAGAAGTTGCTGACCTCAGGATCCAGTCCCCGGTACGACGTGAAACGAAGCAGGTTGCGTCCGGTCACAGACAACCTGGCGTACCGGATGCCTCGACCGAAGAGAGTAGCGGTCAGCCGGTCGGGCAGGTTATAGGAGAGATTCACTTCTCTGAGCTTGAGGTAGGATCCGTCCTGGATATAGGGCTGGGTAAACCCGCCCCCGAACGTATTGATCCGCTTGAATCCCGCGCTGTCGGCGCTGACGAAGTCCTTGCTGTTCGCAGCGATGTCGTAGAGAAACTCGGTCAGGTTGAGAATGTCACCTCCCTGCTTCCAGTCCAAGAGAAAGCCGAGGGTAAAACGACGAAAATCGAGGTCATTGGAGAACGACATCTGGAAGTCAGGATTGACGTCCCCGACCTTCCCCTCCTGCCCGATGATCTGGGTCGCGGATGAACCCTGTTCAATCTTCCACGCGCCGAGGAACGTGCCGAACCCACCGGTCTCGAACGCCGGCACGTTTAGCTGCGTCACCTTGCTGCGGTTCGCGAAGAACGTGGTGCGGAAGATCCAGTTGACATCCCGACTCTGGACGGGCTGGAGGGTGAGGGACACCTCCAGCCCTCGGTTCCGCAGCCGGCCGCCGTTGCTGAAGACGCGGAATCCCTGACCCACCGATGGCGCGATCGTCTGCTCCAGAATGAGATCGCGGATGTTCCGCTGGTAGACGGTCAGATTCAGTTCGGCGCGACCGTTCGCCAGGGTGGCGTCGATGCCTCCTTCGAATTCCTCCTGCCGCTCGGGCTGGATGGCGGGATCACCGGCCCGATTGCCGATGTAGGTGCCGAAGCCTCCACCAATCGTGCCGGTGGTATCGGTGATGAACTTGGCCCCGAAGAGTGCCCGGTTACCAGTCTGCCCGTACGCACCTCGCAGCTTGAGCTCGTCGATGCCACCGAGCGGGCGCTGGAATCGATATGACGCGGCAAGTTTGGGATAAAAGAAGAACTTTTCGGTGTTGCCGTTGGAGCTGCTCCGGTCCGCGCGCAGCCCGGCCGTCAGCAACAGCCGCCGGTTGGCGAGCAGCAGCTCCTCCTGGCCGAAGATCCCCAGGTCCCGCACCGGC
>JBDTUV010000037.1:0-12093 GCA_040007575.1 Gemmatimonadales bacterium | reverse complement strand
GCCGGCCACTGCTCCGCCGGCTGGCCCTGGAAGCGCCCGGCACCTGGGCCCACAGTCTGGCCATGGCCAACCTGTGTGAATCTGCCTGCAACATTATTGGAGCGAACGGACTGCTTGCTCGGGTCGGCTGCTACTATCACGACATCGGCAAGCTCGCGAGCCCCGGTCATTTCGTGGAGAATCAGGGCGGCGGACCCAATCCCCACGACCTGATGCGGCCGCAGGATTCGGCCAAGATCATTCAGAGCCACGTCATGGACGGGCTGGCGCTGGCGGAGGCAGCCCATCTTCCGCAAGTCGTTAAAGCCTTTATCCCAGAACACCATGGGACTACGTACATAACCTACTTTCTCAGCAGAGCTCGGGGCAGCGACCCCGACGGACGAGTCGATCCCGCCGACTACCGTTATCCCGGGCCGCGGCCGCAGTCGGCTGAGACCGCCGTGGCCATGCTGGCCGACTCGGCGGAGGCGGCAATCAGGGTCTTGCCTAACCCGACTCCGGAAGCGGTGCGCAGTGCCATCGAGCACCTGGTGCAGCAGAAGCTGGGCTCGGGCCAGTTGGATGACGCTCCGCTCACCCTGCGTGACCTGGACCGCATCAAGCGCGAGTTCGCGCGGGTGATGTCGGGTACCTATCACAAGCGCATCGGCTACCCCCGTGCCAGTGGCGGCCACGTCGCGCCGGAATTCCAATCCGCCGAGCGTGAGTGAGGTCGTGGTAAGCGGCCGTCGGCTTCCGCTCTCGCGCGCGTTCGTCCGCCGCGTGGTCGAGGCCGTCCTCGAGGCAGAGCGCCGGGAGGGACTGGTGTCCGTCACCTTTCTCGGCCGCGACTCGATGCGGCGGCTCAACGCGGAACACAAAGGGCACGACCGGCCGACCGACGTGCTCACCTTTGCGCTGGGCGGGCCCAAGGCGCAGGTGATCGGTGACGTCTACGTCTGTCCCTGGGTGGCGCGGCGCGAAGCGCGGGCTCGCAGGATTCCCTTGAAGCAAGAGCTGATTCGGTTGGTCGTGCACGGCACGCTGCACGCGCTGGGGCGCGAGCATCCGGAGGGCCCCCATCGCACCCGCTCCGCCATGTGGCGGCGGCAAGAGCGCTACGTCCAGGCGCTCACGTGATTCCTTTCTTCCATTTCTTCATCGCACCGATGGTGGCCGCGGCGTTGACGCTGTGGGCTGCCTGGCTCGCGCTCGCGGCCGAGGCGGACGCCGATCTACCGCGCTCACTCAGCGGCCAGATTGGATCTTCCGCCGGCACCTGGACCCTATCCCGCGACTTGCACGTCGCCCACCTGGCGCTCCTGGTACTGGCGGGCGCCGCGGCCGGCGTCGCGGTGGCATGGTGGGCCTGGTCGCCGGCAGCCGGCTTGATGCGGCTCTTTCTGGCGGTGCTTCTGGTCTGGGTGTTGGCCGACCTGGTCCCACGCCTGCTGGCGGCAGTGGCGCCCGAGCTCACCCTGCCGGCGCGTCGGGCGGCGGTGGCCACCCTCGTTCCATTCCAACCGCTGCTGCGGCTCGCGGCCTGGGCCGACGCTCGCGCGCGGGAGCGCGCGCCGGTAAGGACGACGAGGCAGGCCGGCGCCGCTCAACGGGACATGCTGCTGGGCGTCTTTGCGCTGGCCGATACCACCGTGGCGGAGGTGATGACCCCGCGAATCGATATCATCGCGGTGGACTCCGCCTCCGAGCGCGAGGAGGTGGTCAAGACCCTGCAAAGCTCAGAACATGCGCGGCTGCTGGTCTACGATGGGCACCCGGACGCCGTGGTCGGGGTCGTGTATGCCAAGGACATCCTGGCGCTGGGACCGCTCGACACGCGGCCATGGCGGGGGCTGATCCGGCCTGCGGCCTTCGTACCTGAAGCCAAGACGCTCGACCGCCAGGTGCGCGACTTTCAGCGCGGTCCAAGCCATCTGGCCGTCGTGGTAGACGAGTTCGGTGGCACGGCCGGCATCGTGACGCTGGAGGACATCCTGGAGCAGATCGTGGGTGAGATCCAGGACGAGTACGACACCGACGAGGTGGCGCCGATCCAGGTGATGAGCGAGGACCAATGGCGGGTCGAGGGCGGGGTGACGCTCACCGAGCTCGAGTCCACTCTCGGTCACAGTTTCGACCGCGACGACGTGAGCACCGTGGGCGGTCTGGTGCTCGCGGAGTTCGGCCGGGTCCCCCGGGTGGGTGAGTCGATCGATGTCGAGGGCTTTCGCCTGGTGGTCGAGCACGTCGTTCGCCGCCGGGTCAAACGCATCGCCGTTCACCGCCCGCGGGTCGAGGCGACGATCGCGCCGGAAAAGGCCGGCCGATGACCTGGCTGGCAGTCGTCCTGGGGATAGTCCTCACCGCCTTTGGCGCCATGGCCGGGGGCGCGCTTATTACCGTGAGCCGTGCGGAGCTGACTCGCGCGGTGGGTCGCCGGCTGCGGGGTGCCTCGCCGTCGCTCAGCGGGCTGGGCCAGATCGACAACTTCCTGACAGCCGCGTCGGCCACCACCTCTCTGGGCGTCCTGTTGCTGGGAGCATCGGTGCCTGGTCTCGTGGCTGGATCGGGTGCCCCCCGCCTGGTGGTGGCGGTGGCGTTGCTCGCGGTGCCGCTGGTGTTGTTTGCCGCGTATCTGGTTCCGCGCTGGCTGACGCAGCCGCGGGCCGAGACGGTGGCGGACCGGATCATCCCCATTCTGCGCCCGTGGTCGCGGGTGCTCGGTCTCGTTCTTCCGGCCCGGACCGCCACCCGGCCGACCGATCTCCGCTCCATCTGGCGCGAGGGTGCGGCGGTCGGGGTGGCCGACGATCACGAGCTGATGATGGTGGGTGGAGTCATGGCCTTCAGCGCGCGACCGGTGCGCGAGGTGATGACCCCGAGGACCGAGATCGTCGCCATCGAGGAGAATGCTCCGCTGGAAGAGATCCGGCTGGTGTTCGCCGGCAGCGGCTACAGCCGGATCCCGGTCTTCCGCGAGACCCTCGACGACATCATCGGCATGCTGCACGCCTTCGATCTCTTCAAGCTCCGGCCGGGAGATCCCCTTCCGATCCGCCCGGTGGCCGTGACTCCGGCCAGCCGGAGCTGCGGCGATCTCCTGCTCGACATGCAACGCGAGCGGCGCCACCTGGCCGTGGTCCTCGACGAATTCGGGGGCACCCTCGGGATCGCGACCCTGGAGGATCTGCTGGAGGAACTGGTAGGCGAGATCTTCGATGAGCATGATGAAGAGGCTCTCGCCGCTCCCAGTACCCTGACCGCCGTCTTCGAAACCGACGGCAACGTGTCTCCCGAAGCGATCCAGGAGCGATTCAGCGTGCTGCTGCCCTCGGGACGCGCCACCACCATCGGCGGACTCCTGGTCGAGTGGGCCGGACGGATCCCCGGCGCCGGCGAGCGGTTCGTGGTGCGCGGCCTGGAGTTCGATGTCATCGAGGCCTCGCCGACGCGCGTCGAACGCCTGCTGATCCGCTCCAGTACCACCCCCTCAGTTCCACTCCTTCCGGGCACGTCATGAAGAGGCTGCTTCAGCCTTCCGGGCAGGTCATGAAGAAGCTGCTCCAGCGGATGGTCGAGCTGGTGCGGAAGGGCGAGATGGCGCTCTTCGTTCGCCGGGCGCACGACATCGAGGCGGCAGATCTGGCCGAAGTGCTTTCCGCCCTGGACGAGCACGAGCGCCTCGCGGCCGTACAGGCGCTGCCGGCCGAGCTCTCCAGCCAGGCTCTGGCTGAGATGTCGGAGGAGGCCCACGCCTCGGAGACGCTGGCCGCGCTCGACCCCGGGCGGGCGGCGGAGATCGTCGGGGAGCTGGACGACGACGATGCCGCGGACATTCTGGGCGAGCTCAATGAGAAACAGCAGGAACAGATTCTCTCGGGAGTCCACGACCGGGCCGAAGTGGACCGGCTCCTGCGCTACGACGAGGAGACCGCCGGCGGGCGGATGACCACCCACGTGGTGGCCGTGCCCGACACGGCGACCGCGGAGCACGCGCTGGAAGAGATCCGGCGCCAGGCAGAGGAGGTGGAAGACTTTTATCAGGTGTTCGTGGTGGACAAGGATGGCAGGCTGGTCGGGGTTCTGCCCTTCAAGGACCTGGTGATCAGCCGGCCCGATCGGCCGGTCCGAGCCTTCATGGCCGACGCCGACATTTCGGTTACGCCGGACCTGGACCAGGAAGAAGTCGCTCGCCTGATGGCACGGTACAATCTTCCCAGCGTGCCGGTAGTCGACGAGCAGGGGCGCCTGCTGGGCCGGGTGACCTTCGACGACGTGATCGACGTGGTAGAAGCAGAGACCACCGAGGACTTGCTGAAGTTCGGCGGTGTTTCGGCCGACGAGGACCTGGCGGCCGGCTGGAAGAGCGCTGTCCGGAGCCGCCTGCCATGGCTCTCGCTCAACCTGCTCACCGCCTTTCTGGCCGGTGGCGTCGTCTACCTGTTTCAACACACCATCCAGCAGACTCTGGCCCTCGCGGTCTGGATGCCCATCATCGCCGGGATGGGTGGCAACGCCGGGACCCAGGCGCTCGCCGTCACGGTCCGGCGCCTGGCCCTGGGGCTGATTCCGGTCGACGTGTTCAGCCGCGTTGTGGGGAAGGAAATCCTGGTGGGCTTGACCAACGGCCTGGTAATGGGGCTCGCCGTCGGGACCGTTGCGGCCATGATGGGGGAGGGACCGCGCCTAGGCCTCGTCGTCTTCCTCGCCATGATGGGCAATCTGGTGGTGGCCGGATTCGCAGGCGCCCTTATCCCACTCACTCTCGAGCGCTTTGGCATCGACCCCGCGGTCGCCTCCTCGATCTTCGTCACCACGTTCACTGACGTGTGCGGATTCCTGCTGCTGCTCGGGCTCGCGGGGGCCCTTCTCCTCTAGCGCCGGCCTGAAGGCTCAAAGGCAGACTCTCCAGCCGGTACTTGGCCTTCCAGGCGCGGAGCGATTCCATGGAGAGCTCTTCCAGCACCTGGGAAACCGCCGTGGTGGCCGCGATGGCGGCTTCCAGGAACTCGCGCTCGGAGGCCGAGGCCTGATCGCGGCGGTGGGTGACCGACATCAACACGATAGCGAGATAGTTGTTGATCCGGTCCTTGAGCATCCCCCGCAGCTCCGCAATCATCTCGCGCCGGATTCTACGGTACCGCCGCCGCATCGACCACAGCACCAGCCCCTGGAACACGCAGGCCAGCAACGCCGTGACTGCGAGCTCCTGGTCGTTGGTTCCGATCTCGATCGCGAGCGGGAGGGCGACCGCGATTGTCACACTGAGCCCCATGAGATAGAGCTCGACATTGTCAAAGATGTGCCGTCCGAGAGTGCGCAACACGGCAGACTCCGAAAGGAAGGCGCCCCTCCGTGAAGAGGGGCGTTGGGTGGGCAGCTCAGACTGACTAGCCGCCCAGGAGTTAGAATTCAGCGTTTACGAAGAGTGGAGCTTCTCCAACAGCTCGTTGTTCAGCCGGCCGGTAACCGGCAGCTTGTTGGCCTTCTGATACGATCTCAAGGCCTGCCGAGTCGAGCGATCCAGCCTGCCTGACGGCTTGCCCTTGTAATAACCGGCCTTGGCCAGGCCTTGCTGGGCCTCCTCGACCTGTTCCTTGGTCCACGCGGTGTGGTGCATGGCAGTCGCGCGCACCTTGGTGGAATCCTGTTTCGCCGACTGGCTGGGAGCAGCGGCGGGCGCGTGCTGCATGCTACTGGACGGGGTAGGCTTGGTGGTTGTCGAGGTCTGCGCCAGAAGTCCGCCAGCCGAGACAGAGCTGAACAGTACGCCGGCGAGGAGCGCGAGCTTACGAGACATTTGTTCCTCCTTCAGGGTACCGCGGCACCGTGGAGGTGGCGCCGCATGTGGTGTCGAAGGAAAAGGCAATCGGTGTGCCAACCGCAGCCGAGCGGCAGGGCGGCGATCGAGGTGCTGCGATGGAGTTTTCGAGGGTGAAGTGGAGCGAGTGCCGGATTGTGGCGTGCCACTCTGTCTCGGCAGGACAGAATGTCCTCGTTAGCCGTGACGGGGCGGCAATCCCCAGCGCTGGATCATTCGAGTCAAGGTCCGACGGGAGATTCCCAGGATCCGCGAGCTCTCCTCCCGGTTTCCACCGGTCGCGGCGAGCACGCGGATGACATGCTCGCGCTCAACCTCTTCGAGGCCACGGAGCGCGTGAGTCGCGACCGGTGTGTCCGGCAGGGCCGTGGCGGAAGGCCGGACGGTCGTGGCCAGGTGTTCGGGACCGATGACGCCTTGCTCGGCGAGAAGCACGGCCCGCTCCAGCACGTTCTGCAGCTCGCGGATGTTGCCCGGCCAGTCGTACCCTAGCAGCCGGCGCAGCGCCTCCGGGTCCACGGCAACGGGACCGCGTCCATGGCGGGAGCTCAGGGTCCGCAGAAAATGGTCCACCAGCAGCGGGATGTCTTGCCGCCGCCCTCGCAGGGGAGGGAGGCTCAACGTCACCACGTCCAGCCGGTAGTAGAGGTCTTCGCGAAACCGCCCCTGGCGCACCAGGTCCGGCAGGTCGTGATGGGTGGCGGCGATCACCCGCACGTCCACCTTGACGGGGGCTTCGGACCCCACCGGAACGATCTCGTGCTCCTGCAGAGCACGCAGCAGCTTGGCTTGCAGTCCGGGCGAGATGTCGCCGATCTCATCGAGGAAGAGTGTGCCCTTGTCGGCCTCACGGAAGAGCCCCGGCCGGGAGGCAGCAGCGCCGGTGAAGGCACCCTTCACATGGCCGAAGAGCTCACTCTCGAGCAAGCCTTCCGCCAGCGCGGAGCAATTCACCGCCACAAACCGTCGGGTGGCCCGCTCGGAGTAACGATGGATGGTACGGGCCACCAGTTCCTTGCCGGTGCCGGTCTCACCCAGAACGAGGACGGTCGCTTGCGAGGGGGCCACCCGGGCGAGCGTCTTCATCACATCGATGATCGCCGGGCTGTGACCCACCAGCGCCAATCCCTCGGGCTCTTCGGCGTTGGAGGGCGGCACATCCCCCGCCGAACGCCGCGCCAGCCGGCGCCGTCCCAGCGCACGATCCAGGGTTTCACGCAGGGTCTTGATGTCGTAGGGCTTGCTGATGAAGTCGTAGGCCCCGGCCCGGATCGCCTCACCCGCCGCTCTCGCATCGCCGAAGGCGGTGAGAACCAGAACCAGCGCCTCGGGGTCCTTCCCGCGAACTACCCGGAGCAGATCGAGGCCGCTCTTTCGAGGCATCCGCAGGTCGGTCAGCACCGCGTCGAACGGCCCTTCATCGTCCAGTTTCGCGATGGCCTCGTCCGCCGACAGGGCGGACACCACCCGATAGGCTTCGCGCTCCAGGACCTCCGAGAGGAGCCGGCAGGCAGCCTCATCGTCATCCACGAGGAGAAGACGCGCCGGCCGCTCCGCCGTCCCGCTCGCGCCGGTCATGCCCGCTCCGCCGCCGGCAAGGTCAGCCGCCAGCGTACGCCGCGCTCGCTCGGCACCCGCACTAGATCGCCGCCCAGGGTCTGGGCCAGCTGGCGGCTCACGGACAAACCGAGGCCGGTACCCTGTGGCCCCTTCGTGGTGGAGAACGGGCGAAACAGGTGCGCTTCCGCCTCGGGATCGAGCCCGGGACCGTCGTCGAAGATGTCGATCGATGCCTCGGTCCCATCGCGCCGGGTAGTGATGCCGACCGTGTTACCGGGAGAGAGCGCCTCGATCGCGTTCTTCAGCAGGTTGAGCAGGATCTGCTCGACCAGGGCAGGGTCGCAGCTTGCCAGGACCGGGGGAGAGGGAAGCAATCGGGCCGTGACCCCGGCATCGGTAAGGGCGGGCTCGAGAAAACGGAGCATTCGTCCAACCACTTCTGTAATGTCGATGCTCTTCACGTCGGGCCTGGGCCAGGTCCCTCGCTGGAGAGCTGCGCGTACGATCCCTGCCACTCGATCGACCTGCGCCAGGAGCAGACGAACCCGGTCCACCGCCGCATCGTCCTGCTGGCCCGCCAGGTCGTCGCGGAGCAGCTGCAGGTGTCCGCTCATCGTGTTCAAGGGAGTACCGATCTCATGCGCGAATCCGGCCGCGGTCTCGTGGACCAGAGCGATGCGGTCGAAGGCCCGCGCTCGTTCCTCCAGTGACAGCAGCATGGCCCGCGCGGCGCTTTCCTGTTCCCTGGCGGTGAGTGCGTCGCGTAGCCGGTTATACCGCCGGGCCAGCTCCCTGAACTCGGGTGGTCCGATCTCGGGCGCAGCGGGCGATCCTTTGATGCCTCCGTGTGCCCCGGCCATCGCGCGGCCGATTTCGGCCAGGGGGTGCCCCACCCATCGAGTGGTCAACACCGCTACTCCGAGCGCGACGAGGAGGGCCGAGAGGAACGCGAGAAAGTAGGCGCGCTGCCGTTCCACCCGAGCCCAGTCCTGGAGCCGCCGGGTGGAGACGCGGACATCGAGCACGCCATAGGGCCGGACTGCGCCCAGAGGCACGAGCACCCGCCAGCCTGGATCGGCGCCGCCGAGCAGATGAACCTCGTTGCTGCGCCGTTCCAGTGCGCGTGACGCGCTTCGGTCGGCTGGCCGGAGAGGACTGGAGCCGCTGGTAGCAACAGGGACCAGGGATCCTGCTTGCGCAACGTAGACCGTCACCTGCGACTCGGTGATTCGATGCCGTGACCATCCCTCGATGCTCTGAGTGAGGCTCTCGACATTGCCGGTGGGAGCAGCGCGGACGAGAAGGGAAGCCAGCGTATTGGCCAGCGCGACCGACTCGAGGCGGAAGTCTTCCAGCCGGGTTCGGGCCGACCAGGATAGCGCGATCTCGGTGGCTCCCAGAACCAGCAGCACCGCCATGACGGCCGTGAGGAACGCGAGCCGCCGGGGCAGGCCCATTCGAGGCCCCACCGACTCGTACTCCGTCTCAGCCGGGCCGGGCGGCTCGTAGAAGACCGGGAAGGGAAGGCTCGGTCGCGTCTCGACTACATCCTCGGGCGGAACCATGAGGTGTGCCATCAGGCCGTTACCATGCGCCGGGTAGCGAGCCGGCGAAAGCCCCGGATTCCTACAATCGCGATTCCAATAACCAGAATCGGAATGACCTGCACTGCCTGCAGCGCCAACCCCGCGGCCAGGGCATTGGCCGCTGGGATCTCGAATGCCCCCATACCCAGAATGATAGAGCCTTGCACCACTCCGATGTTGCCGGGAGTGAGACGGAGGATCCCGGCGACGTTCGCCAGCACCAGCGCGGCAAGGGACACCGCCGGGGTGATGGAGGCGTGTGTCGCCACGATGCTCCAGTGGTAGGTAATCCACTGAGCGACCCAACTGAGGCCGGCTAAGACCACGGGACCTGCCAGACCTCCACCCTCGAAGCCCGCGAGGCGGCGCACCCTCGGATGCCATGAGCGCCGGCGCATGAGTGGGTAGCACAAGGCCGCTAGCACCGCGACGGCGCCGAGCGAGAGACCTGCAGCGCGCGCGCCGGGCCACGGAGGAACCAGCATCAAGGCTAGCGCCAGGAAGACGAACAGCCCGAGCCCCTCCACGACCCGGCTTGCCGCCAGCGACGCGACCGCCAGGCCGAAAGGCACGCCATCCCTCATGCCGGCAGTCTGCGCGCGAGCGGCTTCGCCGCTTACCGACACACTGATGGAGCTCACCGCGGCACCGATGAAGGTGGCCACCTGGGCTGTACTGGCCCGCACCGGGGCGAGCCGGCGAAGCAGCACGTGCCACGCACCGGCCTTGGCCATGAGTGACACGATATTGATCAGGCCCGCGCCTGCCAGCATCACCCAGTCGGCGGCAACCAGCGTGTTCATGGTTTGGGACCAGGGAAACCTCGCGCCGAATCGGACAGAAAGGGCGCAGGCCACCACCGCCAGAACCGTGAGCACCCACGCTCGTCGGCTCAATGCCCCACCAGGGCCGAGAGTGGCTCCAGCCGGTAGCCCGCCGCCCTCACATCTCTAATGATGCCCGGGAGCGCCGCGGCGGTTTGCCAGCGATCGCCCACCGGATCGTAACCGTCCCCGTCATGCAACAGGATGATAGCGCCCGGGGTCAGGCGCTGCCGCACTCGGCTTCGGATCCGGGACACGCCTGGGCAGTCGGAATCCCAGACCCCGAAGGTCCAGCCGAACGAACGATAGCGATATGGCGCCACGGCGCGTGCAACGAAGGGGCTGCGGTATCCATGGGGGGCGCGGAAGCTGCGGGCGACGTACCCGGTGATGCCGGCTATCGCCTGGTGCGCCCGCCGGATCTCGCTCTCGGCCCGGCGGGGACCAACCCGGTGCAGCTTGATGTGCGAGAAGGTGTGGTTGCCGATCTCGTGCCCCTCGTCCGCGACCGTCATAGCGGTCATGGGATGCCGCTCCACGTGTCTTCCCACCATGAAGAAGGTTGCCGGAGCTTGCTCCTGGTCCAGCACCTCCAGCACCTGCTCCGTGACACGAGGGTTCGGGCCGTCGTCGAAAGTCAGATAGGCGACGTGCTCGTGTGGTCCCCGCCCGATGACCGGCCCGAAGAGCCGGCTGTTCGGCGCGTAGGTTCCCCAGAGCCCCGTACCGAGCGCCAGACCCGTGCCCAGGACACCGATTTCTAGCATCCCAGGACCCGCCGATATACCGTGACCACCTCCGCCGCCACCCGGGGCCAGGCGAACCGTGCGGCCTTGGCTTGGCCGGCCAGACTCATTGATTCACGCCTGCCCTCGTCGGCGAGCAGCTCGATGATGCTCTCGGCCCACGCGGCGGGCTCATTCATGGGGATCAGCACCGCCTCCTCCCCTCCGGACACCAGCTCGCGAAATCCGGTGATGTCGGAGACTGCCAATGGTGTCCCGCACGCCATCGCCTCCAGAAGAGTGATGCCGAACGACGCCTTGGTGGTAGGGCAGAGGTAGAGGTCCGCTCGGGAGTAGTACCGCGGCCGGTCGCCGTTCACCCGGCCGACGAAGGTTACCTGGTGCCCGATGGAGGCGGCCATACGCTCGTACACGGGACGCAACGGCCCGTCACCCGCGATCGTGAGGTGCGATTCGGGGAACCGGGCGAGAACTTTCGGCATGGCGGCAAGTACCGTGTCCAAGCCGTTCCGGGGATCGAGCCGGCCGAGAAAGAGAAGGTGGGGACCAGGGGACCGGGCCCGTGAGGGAGGACAATCGGGTCGAAAGAAATCAGTGTCGACTCCGTTGGGAATGATCTCCCAGTCGGCGGCGAAGTACCGGGCGTGCGCCTCGACCACCGGCCGGCTCACGGCGATCGCCGCCGCATGTTGGTCGAGCCTCCTTTGCAGCGAGCGCCGGAATATCCGGCACAGGGCGGATCGCTGGAACCAGGAATGAAAGGTGGCCACTACCGGGATATCGAGATCCTCCGCCGCGCTGGGAGCGACCAGACCCAGCACCGGGTTGAGTCCGCCGTGGACGTGTACGATGTCGATCCGCTCCTCCCGCAGAATCTCCCGCAGCTGGCGGCGGAGACCATACCCGGTGGTGACTCGGGCGAAGGATCCGGCGCTATAGATGACTCGGCTGGTGCCGATGCGGTAAACCACCGGCAGGTTCTGCGTCAGGTCCAGCGGATCATGCTCCTCCGGCGGCTCGCGCATGTGAGACGTGATGACGATGGCATGGTGCCCGGTGGCGTTCAGGAACCGGGCCAGATTGTACACGTGCTCCGTGACACCGCCGAGGTGCGGGTAGTAAAACTCAGTGACCAGTGCCACGCGCATATGATGGAATCCCCCGTCTTGGGGGAAGCCAAAGGCAAAAACGTGGCCATCGTGAAAGGCATCGTCGCGGGGTCGGATCAGGCCGAGGCGCGCCATTCTGTCCCGTAGAGGCGATCAAGACTGGGCCAATCTGTCCCGCTCCGGTACTCTTCCCGTTGACAGACTGGCCGGACCCGGTCATCATCGCCCTGCCCCCACACCAACTTTTAGTCGGAGATCGCGTTGCTGGTCCCCAAACTGTTCACCACCCTCACGACCTATGATCGGGAACAGTTCGTTGCGGATCTTATCGCGGGCGTAATTGTCGGCATCGTGGCCCTTCCGCTGGCCATCGCCTTCGCCATCGCCAGCGGAGTGACTCCCGATCGCGGGCTCTACACGGCCGTGATCGCCGGGTTCATCATCTCGGCGCTGGGCGGCTCACGG
>JBDTUV010000036.1:0-12120 GCA_040007575.1 Gemmatimonadales bacterium | reverse complement strand
ACAACGTCTCGGTGGACGGCGCCGACTTCAACAACCCGTTCTTCGGCGAGCAGCGGGGCGGGCAGCGGCCGGCGTTCACCTTCAACCTGGATGCGGTGCAGGACTTCGTGGTCGTCTCCGACGGTGCCAACGCCGAGTTCGGGCGCTCCGGCGGCGGATTCCTCAACATCATCACCAAGTCGGGCACCAACCAGTTCCACGGCTCGGCTCATTATTTCGGCAAGTACGACGCGCTGTCGGCGGACCCCAGCCACACCTCCCCCGGGGGAGCCGTCAGCGGCTTCGAGCCGGATTTCAAGCAGCACCAGTTCGGTGGCACTTTCGGTGGCCCCATCATCCGGGACAAGGCATTCTTCTTCCTCGCGTATGACCAGCAGGAGTACAACGAGACCAAGCAGACCACCCGGCTGGGGTTGATCGATCCCGCGCTTCGGGCGTTTACCGACACCGCGTTCGGTGGCGCGCTCAATGGCGACTTCGGGCCGATCAGCCGCACCAATGACGCCAACGCGTTCCTCGCCAAGCTCGACTTCAAGCTGGGCGACCGGAACAACGCCTCGCTCAAGTACAACTACACCAACTCGCGTCAGGTGAACGGCACCTTCGATGTAGACTTCTGGGGCCGCAGCGCCAACGCGCTGGAGCGCGATTTCTCTCACGCGGTCAACGGCAGCCTGACCTCGCTCTTTTCCTCCTCGCTCTCGAATGAGTTCCGCTTCCAGTGGGCCCGCGAGGACCGGCCCAGGCCATACGACGGGCCGACCAACCCGGCCACCGGGCGGCCCTTCCCCGACACCGACGTCGGCTGCATCGCCGGGGGCGAGTTCCAGGGATGTCGTGTGGGCATGCCGTTCTTCATCCCGGTCGATGCCCACGACTACCGATTCCAGGTGTTGGATAACATCTCCCTGGTCAGCGGCAGCCACCTCTTCAAGTTTGGCGCCGAGTGGAACCGGACCGGCGTGAGCCAGACCTTCCGGGGCTTCGGCAACGGCAGAATGGCCTTCAGCTCGGTCAATGGCTTCCTCAACTACGTCGCCAACGGGAACGGCTACGTGGAGTGCGCCCTAGACGTCACCAACACGCCGACGGCCAGCGTGACCACCGGCGCGTGCCCCTTGGGCGAGCACGGCACCGGGCCCGTCGCGCTCTACCTGCAGCAGGTCGGTGTCAACGGACTCACCGTTGATGAAGCCGGGACCCAAACCATCATCCAGAACGAGCTGGCGGTGTTCCTCCAGGATAGCTGGAAGCCTCGATCGAATCTCACGCTCAACTACGGGCTTCGTTGGGAAGCGCAGATTCAACCGGGCCTCATCACGCCGATCCCGGACCTGTTGTACGCCCCGTTCATCGGACAGACCGTCACCAACGCAGTAGGGACCTTTGAGTTCCCGGGCGATGGGACCATCCCGTCCGACAAGGGGATGTTCCAGCCTCGCCTCGGCATCGCCTACGACGTGAAGGGCGACGGCAAGCAGGTCATTCGAGCCAACGCGGGCCTCTACTACGCCCGCATCCCCGGACTCAACCTGGCAAGCAGCCGGAGCACCGATGGGTCGCGGGGGCAGACGCTGGTTCGCATCAGTGGGCTGGACGGTGTGTTCGGCGGGCCTCCGCCTAACTACGGCGAGCTGCTCCCGGCTCCTGCGGGGGTACCGTTCTTCCCCGGCCAAGTCTTTCTGTTCGACAAGAATTTCGAGAACCCGCGTACCTTCACCGGTACGGTGGGATATGAGCGGGAGATTGGCGGCGGCGTCGCGGCGGGAGTCAGCTACACCCACGCGCGCACCGACCACCTGACCCGTTTCATCGACCGGAACGCAGCCGTCTTCGGCAGCCCCTGGGGATCCGGGCTTCCGGGCGGGAACGGCCTGCTCGAGCTGGTGACGGTGGAAAGCAGCGCCAAGTCGCGATATAACGGGGTCACGGCCGAGCTGAAGAAGATGGTCGGGTCCCGACTCCAGTTTCAATTCAACTACACGCTGTCGTTCGATAAGTCGGACGACGACAACGAGCGGGATCCGTTCTCCTACCGCTATGCTCAGGCAGATTCATTGCAGCGGGAGTACAGCTATAGTGACCGGGATCAGCGCCACCGCTTCAACGCCTGGGTACTGGCGATCCTGCCCGGTGATTTCTACCTCAATAATCGGCTGAGCGCGTATTCGGCCCAGCCGGCCTCCGAGATCTGCGATCCAGCCACCAACGCGGGTAACGGTCAACGGGCCACCTCCCGCCTTCAACGGATCTGCCCCGGCCCCAACGGCCGCATCCTGCAGCGGAACACTATCCGCCGGGATAATGCTTACTTCTCCTGGGATGTTCGGCTTTCCAAGCCGTTCGACCTGGGCGGCCAGGGAGCAGTGGAGCTGATATTTGAGGCCTTTAACGTCACCAATAACGACAACTTCAAGGACCCGTCCGTCGCCGGTACCTTCCTCGTCTTCGACGGAACCATCCGGAGCGGGCTGGGCGAGCCGCGGCAGTTCCAGGCGGGGGTGCGCTACATCTTCTGATTTGGGCGTGGGAAAGCTCGGCGGACCGCATTCGAAGCCCCGGTCAACATTGGCCGGGGCTTCCTTGTTGAGGCTGGCTTACTCCGCTATCGCGGCTAGCACGTCTCGCACCTTGGCGGCAAGCTGATCCGGCAGGAAAGGCTTGGGCAGAAAGTCGTCGATGTGGGCACCGCTGAAGCGCTCCATCACCTCGATGTCTCCACATCCGCTCATGGCCACAATCGGTATGTCCGGCTGAATCCGGCGTAGCTCCCGCGCAGCCTCAGCTCCGGCAAGCCTGGGCATGGTGAGATCGAGCAGGATGAGGGTGACCTTCCGGCTCAACTCCCGAAGCCGCTCGAGAGCGTGGACTCCGTCCTCGGCGAGCACCACCGTATAGCCCGCCTCCCGAAGGACGCTGGCCGCCAGGGAGCGCACGACGGGGTCATCGTCCGCCACCAGGACCGTCCCCACCCCCTGGATATCACGTTCGAGGTCTATTTCAGGAGCGCTGGGACGGAGGCGCTTGGGCGACCGAAGCACCGGCAGAAGAATCGTGAAGGTGGTTCCCTTATCCGGCTCGCTGCTCACGCCGATGGCGCCCCGGTGGCCGCGCACGATACCCAGTGCGGCTGAAAGGCCCAGTCCACGGCCCAGAAACTTGGTGGTGAAGAACGGCTCGAAGATGCGGTCACGCGTCTCCTTGTCCATTCCGGCGCCGGTGTCGGTGACGTCCACCCGTACGTAGTCGCCGGAAACGATAGGAAAGCCCTCGGTACGGATGCGATGCCGCCGCTCGGTGAAGTGCTCGGTCCGGATCCGCAGCCTCAGGGTGCCGGCTCCGTCCCCGATGGCCTCTCCCCCGTTGATGACCAGATTCATCAGCAGCTGCTGGAGCTGCGTCCGATCGCCCTCGATGGGAGGGCAGTCGTCCGGAATGTCCATGACGAGCGTGATCTGCTTGGAGATGGAGGCCCGGATGAGCGTGCTGACCTCCGTCACCAGCTTACAGAGATCCACCTCTTGGATAACGAATTGACCCTTGCCCGCGTAGGCCAGGAGCTGGCGGGTGAGATCCGCTGCGCGTTCACTGGCCTTCAGGACATCCTGGAGCAGATCGGCCGCGCGCTCCTGTTGTCCCCGGAGGACGGCTCGGCGCGCCAGGCCGGCATTCCCCATGATGCCGGTCAGCAGGTTGTTGAAGTCGTGGGCGATCCCACCGGCCAGCACCCCGATACTCTCCAGCTTTTGCGCCTGGCGGAACGCCTCTTCCGTCTCCCGATGGGCCTCCTCGGCGCGTCTTTCCTCGCTGACGTCCCGGACCACCAGCACCGCTCCGGCGATGGCCCCGTCGCCCTTGATCGGGGCGGTAGAACAGGTGACCGGCAGCATCCGGCCGTCCTTATGGAAGAAAAAGTCGGAGTGGCCTCGCAAGGTTTGCCCGGAGACCAGCACCTGCATGTGGGGGCAGCCAGATATGGGGTAGGGCGAGCCATCGGGATGCTGGCTATGCAGCTTCGCATGGAAGAACTGACCGATCAGCTCCTCGTGGCTCCAGCCAAACATCTGCACCGCGCTGGGATTGGCAAAGGTGGTGCGTCCCTCACTGTCCACCAGGAACAACGCCTCGGCAGCATTGCTGGCGATGGCGTCGGCCAGGTTGAGCTGATACTGGAGCAGCTCTTCGGACTGCTTCAGGCCCGAATCGTCACGCACGATCTTGGCCAACCCGAGGAGCGTGCCCGCCCGATCTCGGAGGCCGACCATGACCCCGTTGGCCCAGAAGCGGGTACGGTCCTTACGCTGGTGCCAGCGGGAATCCTGTGCCCGGCCGGTCTCGGCGGCGAACTTCATCTCGCGCTCGGGCTCTCCCCGGAAGACGTCTTCCGGCACGAACAGGACGGAGCCGTGCCGGCCAACGATCTCCTGGGCGGCGAAGCCAAAGATGCGCTCCGCGCCGGGATTCCAGCTCTCGATGATCCCATCGAGACCGAGGTGGAAGATCGCGTAGTCTACCGTTGCTTCGATGATCAGCCGGAAACGTTCGTCATCCATTTTCCCCACTCGGCGACTCGAGGCTATTCGCGGCCTTCGGGCGCGGGCTCATCCCGCATCCGCTCTGCGATCTGCCAAACTGGAGAGCCGCCATCATATAGGCTGTGACGTGGGTACCGGAGCTGGGAGCCAGGTTGAGTGCCGGCTGTAAGTCCGGTCACAGACGGCTACCCTGGAAGACGGTATGATCGACCCTCGTCAAGGTCCTTTTCAACCCCTCCGGGAGGGCTTCTCATGCTGTGGCTCGCTATCATCCTGCTCGTGGCTTGGGTCCTGGGGTGGGGAGTATTTCATGTGGCCGGCGGTCTCATTCATCTCTTGCTGGTCATCGCCGTGGTGGTGTTTCTGTACAATTTCATCACCGGACGGCGCCGGGTCTAACGAAGCCCCAAACACCCTTGGCGAGGCCTCAGCGCAGGGCTAAGTTGCGTTGTCGCTCGTTAACCAGGGGTGTTATGTCTGAAAAAACAGTGGGGACGGCTCCTCCCGACTTGGAGGGGAGCGGGCCTCGCCATGTTGTCTTGGTGGTTGACGACGAGCAGGGGCTGCGCGACCTGGTCTGCCGGACCCTTCGGGCTGAGGGTTACCGAACGCTGGAGGCTGCCCATGGCGGTGAGGCCCTGGAGCTGGTAGAGAAGGGGCCGGACACCATCGACCTGGTTGTCACCGACGTAGTGATGCCTGGAATGGACGGTCGCGAGCTGGGACGGAGGCTGGCCCAAAGCCGGCCGACCCTTCCTATCCTCTACATGTCGGCCTACGACGTGAACGATATCTTCCGCCGTGGCTCCCCCCGCCGCTCGGCGCCCTTTCTCCAGAAGCCGTTCCCCCGTGACGGGCTCATCAACAGCGTAGAACAGCTCCTGCGGCAGCGGTCCAGCCTCTAGCACGGCCACCAGCAGAGCTAACCCCAGGCCGGACTGCACAAACCAAACAAATCAACTATTTGAGCTGCCCGCCAGGCCGCCCTGTCAGCTAGTGCCTCGTTCCATTCTGGTACATACCCCGGTAACAATGTGCCGGCCGTGCCGAGGGTCACAGCGCCGGCTCGTTGTGATGGAGCTACTTATTCCCTTCCGCTGGCACCTATTTCATCGGTCCCCGCACTCGAGGAGCTCTCCTCATGTTCAGGTTCCGCCGCCATCTGTTCGGCTCAGTCCCGCTGTTGGCTGTTGCGGCTGCTCTGGCCTGCGGAGGGGAATCCTTGGTGGTCCCACCGACAACGGGCACGGTGGGGGTGACCACGGCGACCATCGGGGCAGAGCCGGACGCGGATGGTTATCTCGTCCAACTGGATGGGGGCGCCGAGCAGTCGGTCGGAGCGTCCGCCGGCCTCCAGATTGAGGGGGTTACCCCAGGCACCCATGCGGTGCAGCTCGCAGGGGTGGCCGCCAACTGCACCGTGGGAGGTGAGAATCCCCGCACGGTCAGCATCACGGCGGGAGAGACTGCAACAGCCGCCTTCGAGGTGACCTGCAGCGCGACCACGGGCAGCCTCCAGGTCTCCTCTTCCACCGGTGGGCCCTCGACTGATCCCGATGGGTACGGCGTCAACGTTGACGGCACGGATCGAGGGTTTCTGACCCCGACCGGGGACCTTACCATCGACGGCCTGCCAGCCGGCGACCACCTGATAGGACTGAGCGGTGTGTCCGGCAACTGCCAGGTTCAGGGAGACAACCCCCGCACGGCCACGATCATTGCCGGGGCAAGCACTACGACGGCATTTGCCATCACCTGCACCCCGCCACCGGCCAACGCCGGCAGTCTTCGCATCACCACGGCGACCACCGGTGCGGACGTCGATGCCGACGGTTACACCTTCGCGGTAGACGGCGGGTCAAGACAAACTATCGAAATCAACGCCTCGGCACCCTCCGTCACCAACATCTCCGCCGGCCAACACACGGTGCTTCTCTCCGGCGTTGCGGCAAACTGTACTATCGCGGACGGCGTGACGCGGACCGTGACCGTCACAGCAGGGGGCACAACCGAGGTCACCTTCGCGGTGACCTGCGCCGCTACGACAGGGAGCGTCAGGGTAAGCACGCTCACCACCGGCGCGAACCGGGATGGTGCCTATTCGGTGACTGTGGAGGGCGCCCCCTCTAAAGCCATCACAGATGCTGCGCCAGTCACCGTCAGCGGTCTCCTGGCAGGCCCCCACGATGTCACCCTCACCCCCACCAGCATCGCCGGCAATTGCGAGGTGGAGGGGAACAACCCGCGCTCGATCAATGTCACCGTGGCCGCCACCGTCGAAGTGGTCTTGGCGGTGGCCTGCACCGCGCCCGCCACAGGGCCAGGCGTCTGGACCCTTAAGGCTCAGATCCCGACCGTGCGTGAGGGCCTTGCGGCGGCGGTCGTTCAGAACGCATCCAGCCAGTACATCCTGTACGCCATCGGCGGGACCGCCGGCATTGACCCCCTGGATCGGGTCGAAGCCTACAATGCGACCACAGATACGTGGAGTCCGGTAGCGCCTCTGCCTTCGCCCCGGGCGTGGATCAAAGCCAGCGCGATCGACGGAAACATCTATGTGCCGGGTGGCTATGATGCGAGCAGCATCCCAACCGCGACCCTCTACGTCTATTCGCCCAGCACGAATGGGTGGACTACAAAGAAGGAGATGCCGGTCGCCAGTGCGTTTAATCTCACTGATGCGTACGGGGGCAAACTCTACGTGCTCACCGGCCAGTGTGAGTCCTGCGGCGGCGCACAACGGCTGTACCGCTATGACCCGGTGACCGACGCGTGGAGCAACCTGGCGGATCCGATCCGTGACCATTCCAAAGGCGCGATGGCCGTCATCGACGGCAAGTTGTACGCAGCGTGGGGCAATACGTCCTCGCTGGATGTGTACGATATCGCCACGAACAGCTGGACCCACAAGCTCGACATGACCGAGTTTGGGTCGCCTGATGCCTTTGGCGGACTGTTCGCGTCGGCCAGCTCAAACTTGAATAAGAAGTTCTGGGTGATCGGTGGGTTGAGCGACGACAATGCGCAGAACGTCACGCTGGCCTATGACCCGGTCACCAACACCTGGGACTTCAACAAAGCGCCCATGCGCGTCGCTCGAGAACACCCTGCGGCGGGCAAGGTGAAGGACGCCACTGGAGTGATCCAAATCCTCACGGTCGGAGGCCTGGACACCGATCTCGTCAAAGACTCGGAGTTATACAAGCCGTAACTTCGAGCCGGGAATCTTGGGCCCCGTTCTGCGTTCCGTGCCGGGCGGGGCCAGCTCGGAAACGATGACCGAGTGCACCACCGCATCACCTCCTACTGTCGAGTCCCGCCTACAGTACACCACTCTGCCTGCAGGATCAGGTGGAAACCCGTAGGCACCAACGGCTTGCGGTAAGTCATGCCGGCTGACCATTGCCCTACTGGGGGCACGGACCTTGAGGTGCGTCACCAAATCACACCTGGTTGTACCTGAAGGCCCAGCAACGTAGGCTTCGGCTCATCCGATTTCAGGCATCCGTGGCTGCGCCCAGACTGGATTCACAAATCTGGGCGCTCGAGGAGGTTCATTCGTGCTCCCCATCTGGCGTCCCATCAGGTCGATTCCTCTCTTCATAGCCGCAGCCGCACTGGCCTGCAGCGGTGGAGATCTGAACGTACCCACCACCGGCACCGTGCAGGTGACCACCGCGACCAGCGGCACTGACGTCGATCCCGATGGATATGCCGTCACTTTGGATGGGAGCGATCGGGGCACGCTGGGAGTGAGCGGCACGCTGGCTGTCGAAGGGCTGGCTCCCGGGGATCATCTGGTGGGGCTGAACGGAGTAGCCGGTAACTGCCAGGTCCAGGGCGATAATCCGCGGACGGCGAGCGTGACCGCCGGCGCTACCGCCACCTCAGCCTTTGCCGTCACCTGCTTGGCCATTGCGCCCAATAGCGGCACGCTCCAGATCACGACCGCCACGAGCGGGCCGAATCCGGACACCGACGGCTATACCGTCTCGGTGGACGGCGGAGCAACCCAGCCAATCGTAAGCAATGGAGCCCTCCCGATCAGCGGGATCGCAGCCGCGGCTCATACCGTGACCCTCACGGGCGTCGCCCCCAACTGCTCGGTCGCGGGCGACAACACGATCACGGTAACGGTCACGACCGGTCAAACGGCGACGGCTGCTTTCAGCATCACCTGCACCGCGGCCGCGCAGGCGAGAATCGTGTTCGTTCGCGGGGGCGATGTGTTCACCGTAAATCCGGACGGATCGGGCCGCAGCAAGCTCACCGATGGGCGAACGGTGTCCGCCGAAACTCCACAATGGTCTCCGGACCGCAGCAAGATCGTGTTCGAAGGAGGACCAGACGGCGGAGACATCTACGTCATCGGGGCCGATGGTAGTGGGCTGAGAAACCTGACCACCACGCCCATCAGTGTGGGCGGTGCCCGCGAAACCATCCCCAAGTGGTCTCCCGATGGCAGCCGCATACTCTTCACCAAAACGACGCTGGTGGATGAAGACACTGAGGAGAGTGACCTCTTCACGATGAGCGCTGCTGGCGGTGCTCCGCTGCCGCTCACCGCAACTGGTACGGAACTGGCGGCCGGCGGGTATGATTGGTCGCCGGATGGCTCCCAAATTGCATTCGAGAGCGTACGCGACGGTTCGCAGGGTATCTATGTCGTGAACGCGAGCGGCGGCGCCGCTACGAAGCTCAGCGGAGCCGGAGATTTCGGCGCTCCGAGCTGGTCACCTGATGGAAGTAAGATTGTTTTCCTGAGTCAGCCGGCGTCACCGGAACCAATCCAGGTCTGGACGATGAACTCCAACGGGAGCGGGCAGGCTCGGCGTACCAATCAGCCTGGCGATAACAAGGCCGCGCCGAGCTGGTCGCCGGATGGCAGGACGATCGTCTACATGAACTCCACGTCGGGAGGCTCCTCGGACATATGGACAATCGATGCCGACGGCAGCGGCGCCTTCAACGTCACCAGCAATGGAGCCGATAACACCTCCCCGGTCTGGTCACCCGACGGCCGGCAAATCGCTTTCGTGGTCGACTTCGGTGTCAGCGCGGACGACGTGCGGGTCTGGGTTGTCAACCCAGACGGGACTGGCTCGAGGAACGTCAGCAACCTCGCGGGATACGGGCCAAACTGGTAGGCAGGATCACTCCAGCGTCACGGTGATGAAGCGGAGCCGTCCCTGCCGGCCAATCTGGAGCACCGCCACCGAGTCGGGCGCCACCTGTCCGATGGCGGTGCGAAGGTCGGTGATGGTCCGGACCGAGACACCGTTCACTCCGTGAATCACGTCGCCGGGTAGCGGTCCGGCCGTTCCTTCGGAAGCCAGGGCCACCCCGGCTACAACCACGCCGTTTAGCGTGCGGAGCCCCGGAATGACGGAGGCCAGCTCCGGGGTGACATCCAGGGCCAGGATGCCGAGACGCGAGATGAGGTTCTGCTCCGGGGTGACCATGTCCCGGAAACGGTCCGCCTCGTCCCGCCGCTCCGTGACTGGCACGCGCAGCGTCAAGCGCTGGAGCCCACGACCCACCTCGATGTTCACCGGCCGGCCGATCGGGCGTTGATAGATGGTGACATCGAACTGCCGCCCATTCTCCATCGGCTTGCCCTCAACCGAAAGGATCACGTCGTTGATGCGGAGGCCGGCCTTGGCCGCCGGGCTGTCCGGATAGACATCGCCAAGCACGACGCCCCACTCACGTGACAAGCGGAGCCCTGCCGCCAGCGCCGGGGTGATGGTCTGGCTGAACACCCCGATTTCCCCTCGCTGCACCCGCCGGTTGGCTCGGATCTGTTCGTAGACGAAGCGCACGATGTTGCCGGGCGCTGCAAACCCGATGCCCTCACTTCCTCCGGACTGGCTGAAGATCATCGTATTGATGCCCACGACCTTGCCTTCGGCCGTTACCAGCGGCCCACCGCTGTTGCCCGGATTGATGGGCGCGTCGGTCTGGATGTAGATCATCCGGTCTTCATCCTGGAGCTGACGGCCCACGGCACTGACCACGCCCATCGTGACGCTGCTCGCCAGTCCGAATGGGCTGCCGAAGGCCAGGACGACTTGGCCCGGTGCCAGCGAATCAGAATTGCCGAGCTTCGCGGACGGCAAGCCGGTCAACGCCACCTTGAGCACCGCCAGATCGGTTTCCCGATCGATGCCTACCACTGTGGCCGGGGCTTCCTGGGACACGGGAGCCAGCGCCGAGCGACCCGGCACGCCGGCCACCGCGGGGCGAGGCAGCACCACGGTGAAGCGCCGGCCGCCTTCGACCACGTGCGCGTTGGTCACGATGAATCCATCGGCGCTCAGGATGACCCCGGACCCGGTGCTGCGCTGGCTGCCCAGCAAGGCGCCAGGTGCGGTGGCGTCGCCGAGCACTGGACCGTAGGCCGTTACCCTGATCTGCACCACCGTGGGACCGACCTTCGCCGCCACCGCTTCCAGCGAGTGGCTCAGAGTCCTGAGATCCGGCCCCCGCGGTGCGGTCTGGCCAGAGACGGGTCCGGTCCCCAGAACAGCGAGCCCCCATAGACATGGAACGAAGCGGTTCATGGTCTCGCGCTCCTGGCAGAGCAGATTCTTGTGCCCTGCCGAGTTAAAGTGGGACCAGAGGAACTAACCGCCCGAATAGGCCACCGTCTACTCGGCTAGCGGGGCGCGTTAGTCGGGTGCATGTTAGCCGGACTCGCATGCCAGAGACCTCATCGCAGAACAGGGATTTCATTCGGGTTGGCAGGTCCCGGATCGAGGGACTGGGTGTGTTCGCAAAGCGGAAGATCCCCCGCGGTACCCGTATCATCGAATACACTGGTGAGCATGTCCCTATCAACGCGCTGTATCGCGTGATCGAGGAGGGCGCGCCCTCTCACATCTACAGCTTTGCGCTGGACGACAGTATGGCGATAGACGGAGCCCGCAATGGCAACGACGCCCGCTTCTTCAATCACAGCTGCCGCCCCAACTGTGAGCCCTACAACTTCGACGGTCACGTCTACATCTATGCCATGGGAGACATTCTCCGGGGCGAAGAGCTGACGTTCGACTACAAGCTGGCACCGGTGGATCGGGAAGCGTCGGTGGCCGATGCCGGATCACAGTATCCTTGCACCTGTGGCGCTGCGGGTTGCCGCGGCACTCTTCTCGCAAGGCCAGAGATTCATTCTCACGAGGTCCCCGGAGCTACCCCATGAAAAAAAGGAACGCATTCAGGACGGCCATGGTTGCGCTGCCCTTCACCGTGGCGCCGGCGCTTCACGCGCAGGACACTCTGCCCCCTCAGCCCGCGCCAACCGACCAGACGGTGAGAGCCGTGAGGCCGGCACCGAGCCTGACTGTGTGCTGCAAGTTCGCGGAGCGCTACTCCAAGGAGAAGTCGAGCTACACCATCGTGGGCACCGACAAGGAACACCCCATCTATCAGAACGCCCGGGGCGAGTATTTTTATCTCGATCCCGCGACCGGCGACTTGATCTTCGTCTCGCCGGACGCGTTCATGAAATGGCGCCCGGCCGCACTCGAAGCACGATCGCCGGCTCAGCAGAAGATGATGAAGCAGCTGGTGGTGAAGGGGGGCG